>JAYTCP010000065.1:0-5490 GCA_043736435.1 Planctomycetia bacterium
GTTCCCCGGCCCGATGAGGGCCGGACTGGGGGGAAGGGACCCCGGCACGATCGCGCCCATCCCGGCAGGAGGCGACGACCATGGCGGACGGGTGGGATCTGGGGCGGCAGAGCGTGCTCCCGGGGACGAAGGGCGCGGGGACCCCGGTGGGGGAGGCGTTCACCCCGGCGAAGCAGCGGTACGCGGTGGAGACGACGATCGGCCGACGACGATCGGCCGGGGCGGGATGGGGGAGATCCTCCTCGCCACCGACCAGGACTTGCGTCGCCAGATCGCGATGAAGGTGCTCCACGAGGCGTCGGCGAAGGACGACCAGGCGAGGCTCCACTCGTGGAGGAGGCGCAGGCCACGAGCCAGCTCGAGCATCCGGGGATCCCGCCGGTCCACGACATCGGGTTGACGGCCGACGGTCGCCTCTACTTCACGATGGAGCTCGTGCGGGGAAGGAGCCCGCTCAAATGAGGACACTACCGGACGGCGGCGCGTGATGCGCCGCCGCTCCACCGACGGCATGAGACGGGAGGGCCCGATCGCTACCCGGTCGCTATACCAGGGCCAGCTCGCCCTGGCCGTCGCCCGCGGGCTCATCCTCGTGCGGGACGCGCGCCACGGACACGATCCGGTCGCTCTCCTCGAGGTTCATCAGCCGTACCCCTCCTGTGGCCCTGCCGATCAGTCGGACATTGAGCACCGCGAGCCGGATCGTCTGGCCCTTCTCGGTGATGCAGATCACGTCGTCGCCGTCGGTGACGGTCTTGACGGCGATCACGTCGCCGTTGCGCTCGATCAGGTCGGGCGAGAGATTCTGCAGGCCCCCGCCGCCCCGATTCTGCGCCTCGCCGCCGCGGAGGTACTCGCTGAAGGCGGTGCGCTTGCCGTAGCCGTTCTCGCAGACGGTGAGCAGGGTGGCGGTGTCGTCCACGACACTCATGTCGACGACGCGGTCGCCCTTGTCGAGGCGGATGCCGTTGACGCCGAAGGCCGTGCGGCCCATGCGGCGGACGGCCGACTCCTCCATGGGGAAGCGGATCGCCATCCCCTTGGCGGTGGCCAGCACGACGTGCTGCCCCTCGCGCACGAGGGAGACGCCCACGACCGCGTCGCCGTCCTCGAGGGAGAGCGCGATGATGCCGCCGCGGCGGATGTTCTGGAACTCGGTGAGGGACGTGCGCTTCACGTAGCCCTTCCTCGTCGCGAACAGGAGCGAGTGCTCCTGGTCCTCGAGGTCGCGGATCGGGAGCAGCGCCTGCACGCGCTCGCCGCCGCCGATCTCGAGGAAGTTCACGATCGCGCGGCCCTTCGCGTAGCGGCCGAGCTCGGGCAGGTTGAGGACCTGGTCCTTGTAGACGCGCCCGCGGTCGGTGAAGCAGAGCAGCCAGTCGTGCGTGTTGGCGATCAGGAGGTGCTCCATGAAGTCGCCCTCCTTCGCCTCGCTGCCGATGATGCCCTTGCCTCCGCGCTGCTGCTTGCGGTACGTCGCGAGCGCCGTGCGCTTGATGTAGCCCTCGTGCGAGAGCGTGACGGCCACGTTCTCGGACTGCACGAGGTCCATCATGTCGTACGTGCCGGCCTCGTCGCCGATCTCGGTGCGGCGCGCGTCGGCGTGCCGCGTCTTGAGCTCGGCGAGGTCCTCCTCGAGGATCTGGAGGACCAGCTTCTCGTCGCCGAGGATGGCCTTGTACTCGGCGATCCTGCCCAGGAGCTCCGCGTGCTCCTTCTCGAGCTCCTTGCGCTCGAGGTTCGTGAGCCGCTGGAGCTGCATGCGCAGGATCGCGTCGGCCTGCACCCCTGAGAACCCGTACTCGTCGACGAGCCCGGCCTTCGCCGTGGCGACGTCCTTGCTCTTGCGGATGAGCGAGATCACCTTGTCGATGATGTCGATGGCCTTGAGCAGGCCCGCGACGATGTGCTCGCGCTCCTCGGCGCGCGCGAGGAGGTAGCGCGTCCGCCGGGTGACGACCTCCTTGCGGTGCCGGACGTACTGCTCGAGGATCTGCTTGAGCGTCAGCAGCTCGGGGCGGCCGTCGACCAGCGCGATCATGATCACGCTGAACGACTCGCGCAGCTGCGTGAACTTGTAGAGCTGGTTGAGGACGATCTCGGGGTCTTCCCCGCGCTTCACGATGATGCAGAGCCGCACCTCGTGGGTGGACTCGTCCACCACGTCCGCGATGCCCTCGATCTTGCCCTCGTCGTAGAGGTCCTTGATCCGCTTGATGAGCGTCGTCTTGTTGACCTGGAAGGGGAGCTCGTCGACCACGATCTGCTGCTTGCCCTGCCGGCCCGACTCGATGTGGCACTTGGCCCGCACCTCGAGGATGCCGCGGCCCGTCTCGTACGCGCCTCGGATGGCGTTGCGGCCGCAGATGCGTCCGCCCGTCGGGAAGTCGGGGCCGGGGACGAGCTTCATCAGCTGCGCGACGGTGATGTCGGGGTTGCGCAGGAGGGCCGTGATCGCGTCGCAGACCTCGCCGAGGTTGTGCGGCGGGATGGACGACGCCATGGCGACGGCGATGCCCGCCGCCCCGTTCACGATCAGGTTCGGGAACAGCCCCGGGAGCACCACCGGCTCGAGCCGGGTCTCGTCGTAGTTGGGCTTGAAGTCGACGGTCTCCTTCTCGAGGTCGGCGAGGAGGTCCGTCGCGGCCGCGGTCATCTTGGCCTCGGTGTAGCGCATGGCGGCGGGCGGGTCGCCGTCGACGTTGCCGAAGTTGCCCTGGCCCTCGACCAGCGGCGCGCGCATGTTGAACGGCTGCGCCATGCGCACGAGGGTCGGGTAGATCACCGACTCGCCGTGCGGGTGGTAGTTGCCCGACGTGTCACCGGCGATCTTGGCGCACTTCCTCGACTTGGCCCGGGGGCCGAGGCCGAGGTCGTTCATGGCGACGAGGATGCGGCGCTGGCTGGGCTTCAACCCGTCGCGGGCGTCGGGCAGCGCCCGGTCCACGATCACGCTCATCGCGTAGCGCAGGTAGGACGTCTTGAGCTCGTCCTCGATCTTCGTTTCGCGGATCCGTTCACCGAGCATGGACGGGGGTTACCTTTCGCGGGCTCACGCCGGCTTGCCGTTGGCTCGGCGGCGCCCCGTCGACGTCCCTGCGGATCGTCCTAAGGCGGTATGTGCCAACGACTTGCGCGAACATGGATCGAAGCGGCAGAGTGTACCGGAAGGGGGCGACGTTGCGATGGGAATCCCACGGCGAAGGCCGGGTCGCCGGGGGGCCCGTTCGAGCTCCGGCGCCACCCCCGGCCCAACCCCAGACACGACCCCAGACACGACCCCAGGCTCACCCCCGTAGCACGAGGCTCGCGCCGATCCGCTGGCCAACCCGAGGATGTGCCCGTGTATATCGAGTCGCCGAGGCGTCCATGCCGAGGCGTCCATGCCGAGGTGTCCATGCCGAGAAGTCCACAACGCCCGATCCGGGACGCGCGTCCGCCCGACCCTTCTTCCTCGCGCGACGGGGTGCGCCGGTCACGGATCCGGGGGGGCCTACCACTCCTGACGCTCCTCGCCGTCGGAGTCGCCCTCACCTCGTGTGGCAACCGGGGGACCCCCGACGACGAGCCCGCGGGTCGTCTCGTACACGGGGGCGCCGAGGGGCGCCCGTACGCGCACCTCTTCCTCCAGGGCACGCCCCGGTGGATGGGGCTCGAGCAGGGGCGCATCCTTCGTGAGCCGATCCGCGCGGCCGTGGCCCGGGGTCTCTCCCGGCCGGAGGTGATCGGGGCCAGGACGTTCGCGGGCCCCGTGCGCACCCTCCTCCCCAAACCCGTCGAGGAGGAGCTGCAGGGGATCGCGTCCGGGGCCGGCGTCCCAGCCGACGACCTCTTTCTCTTGGAGGTCGCCCGCGAGGGGCGCCGCTGGCAGAGCGATGCCCCCGGGCTGCTCGAAGCGTCCTTCGCCGCCGCACCGGGACCCGGGTCGCCACTCACGATCGCGCTCGAGGGCCTCGCGGATGCCGCGCTGCCCGAGCCGATGGTCGTCGTCGAACGCCACCCGACGAGCGGGGCGGCCACGCTGTGCCTCGCGTGGGCGGGTGGACTGGGGGCCCTGCTCGGCGTCTCATCGAGGGGGCTCGCGGCCGGCCTGGGGGAGGTGGGTGTGGAGCCGGAGCGCCGATCGATCAAGGGCGTGCCCATGGCGATCGCGCTGCGGCTCGGCCTCGAGGCGGCGGAGTCGCCCGACGCCCTGCTCGCGCGGCTGCCGGGCCTGTCCGGCCACCGCGTCGTCGTGGCGGGACCCGACGGTCGCCGTGCGAGCGCGCTCCTCTCGCTCGTGGCGGAGCCGTCCGAGACGTTCGCTCCCGAGGCCTGGCTGCTCCTCGCCGCGGGCCCCCGTCCGGCCCTCGACCGGGCCGGAATGCCCACGAATCCTCGGTCCCTGGCCCTCGAGCGTCGCCTCGCCGGCTACGCGTCGCGACCCGGGCCGGACAACGCGTTCGAGCTCGCCCTGGCAGGGCGGTCGCCAGGTGCCATCGGCCCCGTGCTGCGCCTCTCCCCCGACGGGTTCCTCGTGCGCCAGGGCGTCGGCCCGTCGGGGACCTCCGCGGAGCCCGTCGAGGCGTCGTACGGATGGGCGCACCGGGCGGCTGCGCTCGCCCGGTAGTCACCGGCGCACGGCCCCTTCGCTTCAGCGCGTCCCGAGCGCGAGCTCCTGGGCTGCGTCGCGCGCCAGCTCCTCCCAGCGCGCGTCGTCGTCCTTCGATCCCCGGGCCTGCAACTCGAGGTCGCGGCGGGCCTGGGCGGCCACCGCGGGATCGGCATCGCGGAGGCGGATCGCCGACTCGAGCAGGCGCAGGCGGGCTCGGCGATAGCGCCCGCCGTAGGCCGTCTCGGGGATCGCGGAGGCCTCCTGCAGGCGTTGCCTGGCGGCCGCCACGGCCGCGGTGGGCGCGCCGTCGGCGCGGAGGGCGAGGCGCCCGAGCTCGATGCGCGCCTGGAAGCGCAGCTCGGCGTGGGCCGTGTCGCGGGCCGGCTCGAGGATCGACAGCACGCGTTCGAAGCCGGAGCGGGCCTCCGTGTCGGCCCGGAGGCGGTGGATCGCCGCGTCGGCGGCATTCCACTCGGCGATGGCAGCCAGCTCGCGCAGGTCGAGGTCGTCGGGGCGCCTGAGGAGCATCGCGGAGGCCTCGAGGAACGCTCCCCGCGCCTCCGTGGCCGCGGCGCGCTCGCCCGGGACGTCGCCGCGGCGCCGCGCCGCTTCGGCGCGCACGTCGTGCTGGATGCCGCGGTCGAGCGCGAGGGTCGCGTGTCCCCGCACGAGCCCGCCCGGCACGTGGAGCGCCGTCGCGCCGAGCGCGAGCACCACCAGGGCCGCGATGCCGAGGCCGATCCGGCGGCGGTCGCGCTCGTGGGCCTCGCGCACGGCGGGCAGCGTGGCCCACGCGCCGAGGTAGGCGATGCGCTCCGAGGGCGAGCCGTGGCGGTGGGATCGCCCGGGGCCGACGCGGCCCTGGATCCGCTGGAGCGCCTTCATCATGGAGGCTG
>JAYTCP010000066.1:0-3564 GCA_043736435.1 Planctomycetia bacterium
CGGTGGGGGGCGGGGCGGGCGCGCCCGGCGGCGTGACCTTCCCGGGCCCGGGCGCCGTCGTCGGGCCCATCGGGCCCCCCGCGCCGCCGATCTGGAAGACCCGCGTCATGATCGGGTAGAGCATCAGGATGCGGGCGTTGCCGAACGCCGACTGCACCATCATCAGCAGCATCGACAGCACCACGAGGCCGCGGTGCGGGACCGCGAAGGCGAGGACGCGACCGAGGCGCGACCAGGTGCCCTTCTCGGGAGCGGACGACGTGGGGGCCGGAGGAGGCGGCAAGCCCGTGAGCCTACTCGCGCGCGGGGCGGGGTGCGAACCTCCCTCGGGTCGTCCGGGATGCCCGTTCAGCCCCGGTTCCGGCCTCCCACCCGCTTGACCGCGGGCAGCGCCGGGAGTATCCCCGGACGGACGTAGGCACCTGTCCACGCGGGAGGGCTCTCCGATGTCGCATCGCACCGAGGACGTTCGGAACGTGGCCCTGGTGGGGGCGGCCGGCGCGGGGAAGACCAGCCTGGTCGAGGCGTCCCTGTTCCTGGGGAAGATGATCCCGCGCAAGGGCACGGTGGAGGACGGCACCACGGTCGCCGACTTCGACGCGGACGAGCGCTCCCGCAAGCACAGCCTCACGTCGAAGGCGCTCCACCTCCCGTGGGAGGGGGCGCGCATCCAGCTCATCGACACGCCCGGCGCCCCCGACTTCTCCGCCGAGACCGCCTCGGCCCTCGCCGCGGTCGAGACCGTGGCGATCGCGGTCTCCGCCCACGACCGCGTGAGCGTGACGGCGCGCCGGCGGTTCGAGGAGGCCGGGGCCCTCGGCCTCGTGCGGATCGTCGTGGCGACGAAGGTGGACCAGGAGAACACGGACCCCGCCGTCTTCGAGGCCTCGCTCCAGGCCAACTTCGGCGAGCACGTGATCCCCATGAACGTGCCCGACGCCTTCGGGCCGGGCCTCACGAAGATCCACAACGTGTTCGCCGACGACGTCCCCGCCGCGCTCCGGGACCGGGTGATGGACCTGCGCAAGCAGGTGACCGAGGCCGTCGTCGAGTGCGACGACGCCCTGATCGAGAAGTACTTTCGCGAGGGGGCCATCACGAAGGAGGAGCTCTGGCACGCCTTCCCGAAGGCGATCCGGGAGGGGCACATCGTGCCCGTCCTCCACACGAGCTCGCGCAAGGAGCTCGGTGCGCGCCAGTGGCTCGACTTCCTCGCCCACGAGACGCCGAGCCCCGCCGAGGGCGTGGTGCGCGCGGCGGTCGGCCTGGACGGCGCCCCCGTGAAGGTGGCCGTGGACGGCCCGTTCGCGGCGCAGGTCTGGAAGATCGTCGTCGATCCGCACGTCGGCAAGGTCGCCCACCTCCGCGTCCACTCGGGCTCGCTCGCCGCCAAGACGTCCTTCGTCGTCCGGCGCACGGAGAAGACGGAGCGCATCGGCGACCTGTACGAGGTCCAGGGCAAGGAGCTCAAGTCCGTCCCCTCCGCCCGGGCCGGCGACCTCGTCGCCGTGACGAAGGTGGAGGACCTCCGGGTGGGCGACACGGTGACCGACGGCCGCGTCGCCTTCACGTTCGCGCCCATCGCGTTCCCGCGCCCCGTGGTGTCGCTCGCGGTGCTGCCGAGGAGCCACGCCGACGACGCGAAGCTGCTCCCCGAGCTCCACCGCCTCGCGGAGGCCGACCCCTCCTTCGTGCCCGAGCGCGACGCGTCGACGGGCGAGCTCGTCGTGCGCGGGACGAGCCCGCTCCACCTCGAGACGGCGCTGCATCGCCTCGCCCACCGCAAGGTGGAGGTGACGACGCACCCGCCCCGGATCGCCTACCGGGAGACGGTGGGGGCCCTCGGGTCGGGCGAGTACCGCCACAAGAAGCAGTCGGGCGGCCGCGGGCAGTTCGCCGAGGTCCACATGCGCGTCGAGCCCCTGGCGCGGGGCGCCGGCTTCGAGTTCGTGGACGCCATCGTCGGCGGCACGATCCCGCGGCAGTTCATCCCCGCGGTCGAGAAGGGCGTGCGCGACGCGCTCGGCAAGGGCGAGCTGGCCGGCTTCCCGGTGACCGACGTGCGGGCGACGGTCCACTTCGGCAAGTTCCACGAGGTGGACAGCGACGAGCACAGCTTCAAGCTCGCCGGGGGCCACGCCTTCCACGTGGCGTGCATGGCGGCGCGGCCCCTGCTCCTCGAGCCGCTGATCGACGTCGAGATCGACGTCCCGAGCCGCTTCCTGGGCGACGTGTCGGGCGACCTCAACTCGCGTCGCGGGCGCATCCTCGGCGTCGAGAGCAGCGGCGACCACACGAAGCTCCGCGCGCGGGTCCCCATGGCGGAGATGACGACGTACGCCACCGAGCTCCGGTCCCTGACCGCCGGCGAGGGGGAGTTCCGGGCGGAGATCTCCGCGTACGACCGCGTGCCCCCGCCGATCGACCAGCAGGTCATCGCGAAGCACAAGAAGACGGCGGCGGGCGCCCCGGCCTGACCCTGCGCACAAGAATCGACGCGCTGGTTCTGCCGGCGCCCATCAGGCGCCGAGGAGGGGGAGGCCTCGTGTCGAGGCCGACGTGGGGGAGGGTCCGCCTCCCCCACGAGCAAGGACAGAGCCTGGGCAGTTGCTGCCCAGGATCAGACTTCCCCCGGCCGGCGCGCTACCTTGGGGGCGTGCGCCGCCTCGCCCTCCTCCTCGCGCTCGGGGTGGTCTCCTCCCCCCGCGCCCCCCTCCTCCTCGCCGACGAGCCCCCGCCCGTCGAGGCCGGGCTGGACGCCGAGGTCGACCGGCTCCTCGCCGACGTGGCGAGCGACGACTACGCCGTGCGCGAGGCCGCGCGGGGGAAGCTCGCCCTGCTGGCGCGCACGGCGAAGGCCCGCCTCCTCGCCCGCAAGGACGACCCCGATCCCGAGATCCGCCGCACCGTGGCGGCGCTGCTCGCGACCGTCGACGGCGGCGCCGAGGCCTCGCTGCCCCTGGCCGATCTCGGCGAGCTCGGGCTCGTGACCCTGTCCGCCTCGGGCACGTTGCGCGAGGTCCTCGCGCGCTACGAGGTCCTGACGGGCGCGCGCGTGCGCGTGCCGCCCTCCCACCTCGAGGCGCGCGCGAAGGTCGAGGTCGCGGCGATGCCCTCGTTCGCGACGCTCGACGCGATCCTCGATCCCCACGACCTCGACGTGCCCGACGGGTTCGACGAGGCGGGCCAGGGCACCGCGTCACCACGGAGCGGCAAGGCTGCGCCTCCCTCCGCCGTGGCGGGGCCGTTCCGCTGCGAGGTCGAGAGCATCTCGACCACGAAGATGCTGCGGGGGGGCGGGCGCCCGAGGTACGTGCTCGGGCTGCGCCTCACGTGGACCCCCGCGGTCCAGGTGACCGCGCACACCCAGCCGACGGCTCCCGTCGCCGTGGACGACACGGGCGCGACCCTGTCGAGCGTGGACGTGGGCAACACGACGTTCGGGATCGGCGGCTCCCGGCGGATGACGACGATCACCCTGACGCTGGAGGCGCCCGGGACGACCGGCGTCGAGCGCCTCGCGACCCTCGAGGTGAGGCTGCGCCTGCGCATCCGTCACGGGCG
>JAYTCP010000067.1:0-2371 GCA_043736435.1 Planctomycetia bacterium
GGGGCAGCGCATCGCCGTGCCTGCCCGTGTCGAGGAGCATCCCAGCGAGGTTGCCGAGCGCCTCGGGCTGATCGGGATCCAGCAGGAGAACCTGATGGAACGCCCGCTCCGCGTCCCCATTCCGATTGCTCTCGAGATAGGCGAGGCCGAGCTCGTTCCACGTGCTCACGTGCTTCGAGTCGAGGGCCACCGCCCTGCTCAGCGCCTCGATCGCCCCATTCCAATCTTGCAGGGTCACGAGGACCCGTCCGAGGGCCTGCCACGCCTCCGCGAAGTCCGGGCGCAGGGTCACGGCAAGACGGTACGAGTCCGCCGCACCCCCGTATCGCTCGAGGGCGTTCAGCGCCTTTCCGCGCAGCCATGCATGCTCGGGGATGCCCGGCTCGATGGCCTCGGCCCGCTCGACGGCGCGGAGAGCCTCCTCGTGCCGGCCCTCGGCCAACCGGAGCAGCGCGAAGGCCCGGTGGACGCCGGGGTGCATCGGATGCGAGGCAACCGCCTGTGCAAGCAGATCCTCGGCTTCCGGGAGGCGGCGCTCCATGACGCGGAGGACCGCGAGCACCCTGCGTGCTTCCACGGAGTGGCGGTCGAGGTGAAGCGCCCGCTCCGCTGCTCGGGTGCCCTGCGCGACGAGCCCGAACCTGCGGTAGACGTCCGCCAGCGCGAGCAGGACCTTCGTGTCGTCGGGCGCGAGGGCCTCGGCCCGCTCCGCGGCCGCGACCGCGTCGTCGCGCCGCCGCGCGTTCGCGAGACACTTCGCGCGCAGGGCTTCGAGCGTGGGACTCCCGGGCATCAAGCCGATCGCCCGCTCGCAAGCCACCAGGGCCCCGTCATGGTCACCCCTTCCGTTCAGGGCCTCGGAGTGCAGACTCCACAGGGCCGAGCTCTCGGGGAACTCGCGGAGGCCGGGCCCGGTCACGCGCTCGATCCAAGCCCACGCTCCCATGGGCTGGAGCACTCCCGCCAGGAGGACCGCGTCCTCCAGCGTACCGAGGGCGCGTGCGAGGAGGGCGGCCAGGCGCACCTCCGCCTCCTCGTCCTTCCCGAGGCGCTGCCAGAGCCAGGCCTCGAACGCGGCGGTGCGGATGCGATCGTCGCCGCGGGCACGCAGCGTCAGCACGTCCGCCAGCGCCCTCTCGTAGCCGCCCGTCCGGATGAGCAGCTCGATCCGTCGTGTCAGCACCAGGTGGAGAAGCACGGAGTTCGGCGACGCGGTCCGGACCACCGCGTCGTAGTGGGCCAGCGCCTCCCCCTGCTGCTGGCCGAGGGCCGCACGCATCCCCGCGACGAGGCGGGCGAGCGGCTCCTGCCGCGTGGCGACCTCGCCAGCGCTTCGCCATGCGGCCTCCCCCTCGTGCTCGTGTCCCGCCTCCGTCAGGATGTAGGCGCGAAGCAGGGAGGCCGTCTCCTTCGGGATGCCGCGCGACTGCGCTGCGTCCACGGCCTCCAGGCGGGCGTCGACCGTGCCTCCGCCCACAAGGGCGCGCGCCACGTGCGCGTCGGAGCGCCCGTCGTCGAGCTCGATTGCCTTCGCGTAGAGCGCTCCACCGCCCGCGGACCCCTCCGACTCGTCTTCCGGGCGCAGCTCGACGGCCCGTCGCAGGAGCAGGTCGTACTCCGCGCGGCGCCGCAGGTCGCGGTCCTCCTGGCTGCGGGCACCCAGGAAGGCGGCCGTCGAGACGGCGCCGAGGACGGCCACGCCCGCGGCGAATCGCATCGGATGCCGACGGACCCGTCGCGCGAGACGGCCCAACGGGCCGGCACGCCGGGCACGCACGGCGTCCCCCGCCGCGAAGGCCCGGAGATCGTCCGCGAAGGCCGATGCCGAGGCGTAGCGGCGGGCGGGCTCCTTCTCGAGCGCCTTCATGCACACGGTTTCGATGTCACGCGGGATGGCGGCATCGATCGAACGGGGTGGAGCGGGGTCCCGCGAGAGGATCGCCGCCGCAAGCCTCGCGGCCTCCATCGCCGGGTGCGGGGGCCGCAACGTCAGGACTTCGTACAGGGTCGCGCCCAGGGAGTAGATGTCCGTTGCGGGGCCGACGGCACCCGGCGAGCCTCGGAACTGCTCGGGGCTCATGTACAGGGGCGTGCCCACGAGGTCGCCGGTGCGCGTCATGTGCGCGGAGCCCTCGTCGAGGCGCGCAAGGCCGAAGTCCGCGAGTCGCAGGTGGCCCCCGCCGTCGAGCAGCAGGTTGCCCGGCTTGACGTCTCGGTGGACGACACCGGACTCGTGGGCCGTCTGCAACGCGTCCGCGACCTCCGAGAAGACCCGTGCGACGCGCCGGTAGTGGTCGCTCGAGCCCACGGGCGCGCCGGAGAGCGTGGACGGCGTGTCGAATCCTGACCAATGACGAGGCGTTGGCCAAGA
>JAYTCP010000068.1:0-2557 GCA_043736435.1 Planctomycetia bacterium
CGGGCACGTTCATCGACGTGCCCGAGGGCAAGCACAACGTGAAGGTGAAGGTCCTCTACGACTACAGCTTCAGAGGGGGAGTGTGGGCCGCGTTGGGCGTAGGTACGGCCTCCATGGGCGGGAGCATGGTTCTGAAGGACGCCGAGTCCGCTGGGGTCGTCAAGTTCGAAAGCCTGGATTTCGAGAGCGTCATCGCAATCGTTGCCTGGTATGCGGAGGTATCGAACGACGAGACGAGCTTCGTGATCTTGTCGGCGGCCGTGACGCCTGGAAGGCGATACCTCTTCAACTTCGCGATCGACGCGAGCGCGTTCGCCGACCTCGCCGGGGGCGGTGGGGCGTTCATCTCGCTCACTCCGACCGCGATCGAGGTCGAGTTCCTCGACTGAGGGTACGGGGAGGCTCGGAGCCAGTGCGGTCCTCACCACCGGCGTGGCCCTCGGCGATTTGAACGGCGATGGGGACCTCGAACTCGTCACCGGGGACGGCGGAGGCTTCAGCCTCCAGGTGTACTCCAACCCCTGACCGGGGCGAGCGGGGGGGGCAGGTGGGTTGATGGCGGACCCATGCGCGGGTGGGGGAGTTGCACGAGAGCTACCTGACTCCGTACCTTCCGTACCTGGTCAGATCTTCCCCTCCCGCACCTGGCCCTTGCGGAGGCCCTTCCGCAGCTTCACGACGACCTCGCCGGAGACGCTCTCGTTCTCCGGCAGCGGCGTGTCGCCCTTCGTCTTCCCCATCTCCTTCACGCTCTTGAGGCCCGCGAGGATCTTCGATCCCTGGAGCGGCTTCGCGCCCTCTCCGTAGAGGTCGAACCACGGGAGGCCGGCCTTCGTGTACTGCGACGCGGTGGGGGCCGGGGAGGGGGGCCGCACGCCCGTGATCGACTGCCACACGAGCGAGTTCGCGATGTGGACGAAGCACCGGCTGGCGTGCGTCAGGTCCCAGTCGGCGAGGGAGAAGGGGTCGGCGTGGATCTCCTGGCGCATCTTGCCGCCGGGGGCGAGGCCCATCGACGGGCACGGCAAACACGCCATCTCGAGGACCATGCCGTTCCGCCGTAGGCCGAGGCCTTCGCGCTTCTTGCGCAGCCGCTCGTAGGCCTCGGCCTTCATGGGGTGCACGAGGATCTGGATCCCGCCGTGCTCCGCCTTGCCCGTGACCTGCTCCTCGGCCGTGTAGCCGGCGCCGAGCGGCATCGCGACGAACTGCCGGATGACGCCCTTCCCGACGCAGTACCCGTCGAGCCAGGGCTGCTCGGGGATGGAGAGGTAGTTCTGGGGCTTGCGCGCGATCCCGTCCTTCCACGTCTTGCCGGTGACCGCGTCGACCTTGCCCGTCGCGACCCGAACGGCGAAAGGGTAGTCGTCCGCGTCGAAGCAGATCCACAGCGCCTCGGACTGGTACATCGGCAGCATCACGCCGCCATGCTCGATCCACGCGGGGGGCACGCTCGCGGCGAAGTCGTCGACGTGCCGCAGCGGGAAGCTGCCGAGCCCCGGCGGCAGGGAGTGCTCCTTGCCGTCGTCGGGGATGCGCAGCGTGCGCTGGAAGTCGATGACGAGGCGCGCCGAGGCATGCACCTCGGGGAACGTGAACACCAGCCCATCTTCGTTCAGCTCGATCATGTGATTCTCCCGGTTACCATTTGCCGTCTCTCACCTCGCGGACGATGCGCAGCACGGCCGTGTCGGGCATCGACTTCAGCTGGCGCAGGAGGTCCGCGAACAGCTCCGGCCGCTTGCGGATGATCTCGAGCAGGTCGCTCGACACCTTGCCCGCCATCGCGAGCAGGACGTCGGCGTCCTCCCCGAGCTCCTTCGCCAGGGCGCGGATGGTCGCCTCCCCCGGAGGCGCCTCCTCGTCCCGCTCGACCTTGCTCAGGTACGACGCCTGGATCCCCACCCGCTCCGCCACCTGCCGGACCGAGAATGCGCGGTCCTTCGCGCGAAGGGCCTCGCGCCGCGCCCGAACGTAGGTGCCGAAGGTCTTGGCCATGTGGGGTAGTGTGTAGGAACACCTACCCAAACGCAAGCGGAAACCGGGAGGAGGTGGTCGAAGGGGGGGCGCGCGCGGTGGGGGATACGATCCGGTCCGGGAGTCGTGGGGGCGCCGGGGGCCGGGGGACGCGTCAGTCGCTGGGCGCGGAGCCCGCCGGCCCGACAGGGCAGGCCGCGCCAAGGCCCCCCACGGACGGGGTTGCCTACCCGGCACGGTTGGTCGTCGACCGTAACAGCCGACGCCCCCGACGCCTCATGCGAGGCGTCGGGGGCGGAAGAAGGGTACGTCCCTGCCTCCGTGGCGCAGGTGCTACCAACCCCAGCACGGACCCTGGGGGGTGGCACTCGCTCCACCGGACACGTAGACACCGCTGCCGCCAGCGGACGGGAACTGGTAGAGGCCCGGAGCTTGCCTCGAGCCCCCCACGCTCGCCAGCAGGTTCGTGGCGTCCGGTGACCAGCAGGGCCGGGACGCAGAGAGGCGCGCGGTGCCTGGGACGACGGTCGTGACGGCCCGCGTCACGTAGTCGATCGTCCGGACGCTGCTGATGGAGGTC
>JAYTCP010000069.1:0-4907 GCA_043736435.1 Planctomycetia bacterium
CCGACCGCTGCCAGCCCGACCGCTGCCAGCCCAACTGCTGCTAGCCCAACCGCTGCTAGCCCAACTGCTGCCCAGAGGCGGTGAAGCCTGCCGCCACCCGGGACCCTGCGGTGCCCGCGGAGGGGTGGTGTCGGCGGTCGGCCGGGGATGGGAGTCGGGGGGCGAGGGTGGGAGGGGATGGCGGGCGGGAGGGTCACCGGCGGCTCCGGGCGCCCCACGTCGGGGCCCCCTCTATCTCGCGCGAGCCGCCCGTCGGTCACGCAAGTCCGGCCGGAATGTCGGACCCCGTCTGTATAGGTGCCGTGAAGAGGGCGCACTCTACCCGTGGGGGTGCTGCGTCCCGACCCACGTGGGTGAATCGTTCCGGTGGAGGTCGGGTCATGCTTCCCGCCAATCTCTCCCCGCTCGAAATCCTCGATCTCGCCATCCACAACGAGGCGATGACGTTCTCGACCTACGACCGGCTCGCGCGGCGGGTCGATCTCGCGACCCTCCAGTCCAAGCTCGCCCTGCTCAAGAAGGACGAGAAGGACCACCGCAAGACGCTCAAGGCGCACCGCCGCTCGATGTTCGGCACGGCGGCGCCGGCCGTGGGCGAGGAGGACGCGCGTCGCATCTTCGGCGAGGTCGACACGGGCTCGATCCGCGACAAGGAGTCGTTGGTCAAGACGCTCGAGTCGGCGATCCGTGCCGAGGAGTACGGCTCGTACTTCTACGAACGCATGAAGGACCGCATCCCCGACCGCGAGGCACGCATCTTCTTCGAGGTGCTCTCGAGCGAGGGCAAGTTCCACGCCGACATCCTGCGCCAGCAGCTCACGCTGGTGCGCGGCGTCCGGATCGCGCTCGACGAGCGCGGCCGCCCCGCCGAAGCGGTGTAGCCCGGCGCTCGAAGCCATGGGGCTCCGCCGCGCGCCGCCCTCTTTTCGTCCGATGCACCTCTTCGTCCGGTGCAACGCGAGGCCCCGGTCGGTGCCGCAGCGGCGGCGCCGACCGGGGCCTGCCACCGGCCGCGCCCGCCGGGCGGACGTGACCTGCGTCTTACGCGGCGATCAGCGCGTCCAGCCGCCTGCGCAGCTGCGCCTTTGCGGTGAAGCCGGTGATCTTCTCGATCTCTTTGCCGTCCTTGAAGAGGATCATGGTCGGCACGGCCATGATCCCGTACTTGGCAGGGACGGCGCTCGAGGCGTCGACGTCGACCTTCCCGACCTTGACCTTGCCGGCGTACTCCCGGGCCAGCTCCTCCACGATGGGGGTGAGGCTCTGGCAGGGGGCGCACCAGGTGGCGAAGAAGTCGACCAGGACGGGCAGCTGGCTCTTCAGGACATCCGCCTCGAAATTGGCGTCGTCGAAGTGGGCGAGATGGGACATGGGGGCAGGGCTCCGGGGCGGTGCCGGCGGTTCTGGGCCGGTTGGAATTCGGGCGGGCCAGTATAGGATGCGCGCGGGCTCGGTGGCGGCGCGTGCGCACCTCGGAATCGACCCCGAGAACGCTACCTAAGTCAAGTCATGTGCTCGGGTTACGACGATTCCGAGCGAGCGAGGCCCGCATGCGAGCCCTGATCCTCCTCGAGTGCATTGCCGTGATCGGCCTCGCCGTCCTCATCCTTCTCAAGGGCGGCCGGGGCCCCGGGTCCGAGAAGGCCGACGTCTTCCAGGCCCACCGGTTCCTCCTCGACGCCACCCCCGGCGAGGTGGCCAAGTACCGCGTCGACGACGGGAAGTCGATCCTCGAGTTCAGGGTCCTCGCCGCCGCGCCCGGCGGCGTCGAGATCCCCCGCGCCTCCGTGACGCGCACGCTCTGGGACGACGCGGGGACCCAGCTTCCCGACGCCGAGCCGACCTACATCCACCTGTTCCACAAGCACGGCCTGTTCCCGTTCCTCACCCCCGAGGACCCGGGCGCCTACGACCGGGTCTGGATCCTCAAGCGCATCCAGCGGTCCACGATCGCCTGGGGCGGTCGCACGATCCCCTGCTGGCGCATCGAGTGCATCGATCCCGCGTTGCCACCCGACCGGGATGCGGTCGTCGTCTGGATGAAGGAGGACGTGCCCGTGTACGGCATCCTCCGCTGGGAGCGCGCCGGCCACAGCTACGAGTGCGTCTCGTGGAGTCCCGCATCGTGAGTCCCGCCTCGTGAGTCAGGCCCGGATGCCCCCCGACTCCACGCCCCCGCGGCCGCCGACGCCGGGCCTCGAGCGCATCGTGGCCCTCGCGCTCCTCGCGATGGCCGCCGTGCTCGGCCTCGTCTACCTCGACTTGCTGCGGGCTCCTCCCCCGTCGCCCCCTGCCCCCTTCGACTGGCAGAATCCCCTCCTCTTCGCGCAGCCCGGCCAGTGCGTCGAGGTGGGCAACACCGCGTCCCCCGGCGACGCCGCGTGGCTCGTCGTCAAGGCGCCGGGCGTGGTGCTGCGCCCGTGGTCCGGCCCCGACAAGATCGAGGGCCTCGATCCCGGCACGCAGACCAACCCGCATCGCTTCCCTCCGTATCTCATCTGCGAGGGGCGCCGCGCCCCGATGGCCGGCGCGGGAGGGGGGGCCGGCGCAGGAGGGGGGGCCGGGGCGGGAGGCGGGGCCGGGGCGGGAGGCGGAGGCGCGGGGGGCGCGGCCGGCCTGCCGCCGACGAGGGACTCGACCTACATCTTCCCGCTCAACGGCTTCGGGATGATCCTCGAGTCCACCTGCGTGCTGCGCAACATCTCGCCCGCGCTCGTCGGCTGGAACGGGCAGACGCGCCGGGCCCACAAGGTCGAGCTCTACCGCTACGACCCCATGGTCGAGGGTCCGTGGTGGGTGTACATGTCCCGCGACGCGCCCGTGCTCGGCACGATGATGCGGGAGTTCATCGGGCCCCGCCGCGAGGTGCTCTCGCAGACGTTCCGCGTGCCCGAGGGCTGCAAGTAGCGGGAGGGGCGGAAGGGTCTGAACCTGGGGGGGGCGCGGGGGGACGGCCTCGCAGCGCGCAGGGCCCCTACAGTAAAGTGTCCGTCCCATGGCCCACCTCGCCAGCGTTCCGGCCGCCTTCCAGGACGCCCTCGACCGACTCGGGGACCGCCCCCTCCTCGAGGACCGCCAGGGCACCGTCGCCCTCGCCGAGCTCCTGACGTTCGCGGCGGCCGCGGCGCACGGCCTGCGCAAGCGCGGGCTCCAGGCCGGCGACCGCGTCGGGCTCTGGGCCGACAACTCGCGTCGGTGGATCGCCGCCGACCTCGCGATCCAGCTCGCCGGCGGCATCAACGTCCCGCGCGGCACCGACACGCCCGAGGACGAGATCCGCGAGATCCTCGCCCACGCGGACGTCTCGTTCGTGCTCGTCCACGACGCGCGCACCGCGGCCCGCCTCGAGCGGATCCGCCAGAGCCTCCCGGCCCTGCGCGAGGTGATCGTGCTCGACCCCACCGGCGTGCCCGGGCTCACCTTCGACCGCCTCCTCGCCGAGGGTGCGGGCGGGCCGTCCTTCGCCGAGCTCGCGAAGGCCATCCGGCCCGACGACGTGGCGACGATCATCTACACCTCGGGGACCACGGGCCGGCCGAAGGGCGTCGTCCTCCTCCAGAAGAGCTTCGCCCACCAGCTCGAGACGATCCCGGGCTTCCTCGACATCGGCCCGACGGACGTGTTCCTCTCGATCCTTCCCCCGTGGCACATCTTCGAGCGCACCGTCGAGTACGTGTGCCTGACGCAGGGCGCGCGGCTCGTCTACACCGACCTGCGGCGCTTCAAGCAGGACCTCTCCGAGAAGCACCCCACGTTCGTCCCGTCCGTGCCGCGCGTGTGGGAGTCGGTGCACGACGCCGTGAAGAAGGCCCTCGCGGAGGGCTCGCCGATGCGGCGCAGCCTGTTCGGGACGGCGTTCGCCGTCGCCGACCGGCGGGTGCGCGCGTACGACCTCGCGCGCGGCATGTCCGCGGAGGTTCACCCTCCGGGCCTCCTCGCGCGGGCCTGGAACGGCCTCGTCGCGACTCTCCTCTTCCTGCCCGACCTGCTGCTGCGGTCCATCGTCTTCAAGAAGATCCGCACCCTGACGGGCGGACGGCTGCGCGGCGCGGTCGTCGGCGGGGGGCTCATGCCGCCGCACGTCGACCGCTTCTTCCGCGCCGTGGGGATGCCCGTGCTCGTCGGCTACGGCCTGACCGAGACGGCGCCGGTCCTGACCGTGCGCCGTCCGACCCGCAACGTGATGCACACCATCGGGGTGGCGATCCCACAGGTCGAGCTCGAGATCCGCGATCCTGTGACGGGCCTCCCCCTTCCCCGCGGCGGCGTGGGCGTCGTGTTCACGCGGGGGCCGCAGGTGATGAAGGGCTACCACAAGGACCCCGAGCTCACGGCGCGCGCCATCGACCCGAACGGGTGGTTCGACACCGGCGACCTGGGCCTGCTCACGACCGCGGGCGACCTCTGCTTCAAGGGTCGGCAGAAGGAGACGATCGTCCTGTCGGGCGGCGAGAACGTCGAGCCGTCCCACGTCGAGTCCTCGATCCTCCCCTCGCCCTACGTCGCGCAGGCGGTGGTCGTCGGGCAGGACCGGAAGACCCTGGCGGCGCTCGTGTGTCCGCGCGCGGAGGAGATCGTCAAGCGCTTCCCCGCCCTCGCCGGCGTGACTCCTGCCGAGCTGGCCACCCGGCCGGAGGTGCTCGCCCTGATCAAGGAGGAGGTCGGGCGCCGGACCGGCCCCGACTCCGGCCTGCGGCCCTTCGAGCGAGTGACCCGCGTGGCGCTGCTCCCGGAGCCTCTCTCGGCCGAGAACGGCTGTCTCACCGGCACCCTGAAGACGAAGCGCCACGAGATCGTCAAGCGGTACGCAAGTCTGATCGAAGCCGCGTACGCCTGAGCGGAGGCGGGAGCGCCCCGTCTACCCGCCCGGCGCTCGGGGCGGCCCCGTGGGCAACCTCTAACCAAAA
>JAYTCP010000070.1:0-2283 GCA_043736435.1 Planctomycetia bacterium
AGGGGCCTCCTCCCGGACGAGGAAGACCTCGACGGCGCCCCCCGTGCCGACGCGCTCGCCGCGCAGGCGGGCCGGGATCACCTTCGTGTCGTTGACGACGAGGAGGTCGCCGGGATCGAGCAGGTCGGGGAGGTCGCGGAACGTGCGGTCCTCGAGGGGCCCGCCCCCGCGGCGCATCACGAGCAGGCGGGCGGAGTCCCGCGGCTCGACGGGGCGGGTTGCGATCGCGCCGGGCGGAAGCTCGAAGTCGAAGTCGGAGAGCCGCATGGGGAGCGTCGCGTGCGGGCGCGCGCGAGGGCCGTCCCCCGCCGCCCCCGGAATCACGCGAAGGAGATCTCCTGGCCGCCCTTGCCGTCCTTGACGAGGATGCCCGACTTCCCGAGCTCGGCACGCAGGCGGTCGGCCTCGGCGAAGTCCTTGCGGGCGCGCGCGGCGAGGCGCGCGTTGACGAGGGCCCTCTCCGCCACGGTGAGCTCGCGGGTGGCGCGGAGCCCGAGGCCCAGGGCCTCGTCCACGGCATCGAGGAGCGCGACGCCCGCGGCGGCGTCGGCCGGCGCGAGCGAGCCGTCCTTCTCGCGGCGGTTCCACTCGCGGACGAGCCCCTGGACGGCGGCCATGGCGCCGCTCGTGTCGAGGTCGTCGTCCATGCGCTCGCCGAAGGCCGCGAGCGCGTCGGCGGCGGGGCCGGCCTTCGCGATGGCCGAGGCGGCCGCGATGCGCGCGAACCGGGTGCGCGCGTCGGCGAGGTTGCGCAGCGTCGCCGCGGCGGACTCGAGGCCGCCCCACGAGAAGTCGATGGGCGTCGCGTAGTGGGCCGTGACGACGAGGTAGCGAAAGGCGCGGGCCCCGCCCTCCCCCGTGCGCGCGATCAGGTCGGCGAGCGTGTAGAAGCTGCCCTTGCTCTTCGACATCTTCGCCCCGTCGACGAGCAGGTGGCGCCGGTGCATCCACATGCGCACGAACGGGCGCTTGCCCGTGGCGGCCTCGCTCTGGGCGATCTCGTTCTGGTGGTGTGGGAACTTGAGGTCCTCGCCGCCCAGGTGGACGTCGATCTGGTCGCCGAGGAGCGCCGAGGCCATCACCGAGCACTCGATGTGCCAGCCCGGCCGGCCCCGGACGACCCGCGGCGCCCCCCCCACGACGAACGTGGGCTCCCAGGCGACGTCGCCGTCGGCCGGGTCGTAGGCCTTCCACAGGGCGAAGTCGCCGACGCTCTCCTTCTCGTACTCGTCGGCCTTCACGCGGCCCGATGCGCCGGCCTTCACCGACTCCCGGGTCAGGTTGGCGAGCTCGCCGTAGGTCGGGAAGGACGCGACGCGGAAGTAGATCGAGCCGTCGTCGGCCAGGTAGGCGTGCCCGCGGTCGAGCAGCGTCTGGATCATGGCCCGCATGCCGTCGACGTGCTCCGTCGCGCGCGGGTACGCGTCGGCCTCGACGCAGCCGAGGAGGCGGCGGGTCTTGAGGTACTCGGCCTCGTGGTGGCGGGTGAAGTCGGTCAGCGACTTGCCCGCCTTCTGCGCGTCGCGGATCGTCTTGTCGTCCACGTCCGTGACGTTGCTCACGAACCGGACCTTGTAGCCCCGGCGGCGCAGCCAGCGGACGACGACGTCGTAGAAGAGGAACGACGACCAGTTGCCGATGTGGACGTGGTTGTAGACCGTCGGGCCGCACGCGTAGACCGTGACCTCGGGCGGGCGCGCGGGGACGAAGTCCTCGATACGGCGGGTCAGCGTGTTGTGGAAGCGCAGGGCCATGGGGAGATCCGGGCTTTGGAGCTCGGGGGCGGCGGGGGCGCGACCGAGCCTACTCGGGCGCGTCCAGGTCCCGCTCGGTGGGCGGGGCGATCTGCGGCATGGGCGGCAGCGGCTGCCCCCGCTGGGTCCGGATCGCGTTCTGGAGGGCGATGATCACGTACTGGAACTTCTCGCGCGCGTCGTCGGGGCGCCCGGGCCCGCCCAGCCGCTCGTAGAACGGCGCGAGGGAGGCGGGATCGAGGGGGTCGATCCGGAGGAGGTCGTCGAGCGCCTGGCCCTTCGCCCACTCGCAGAGGATGTCGGCGGCCGCGTACATGGCCGGGTTGCACAGGCCGCAGGAGGCCCGCAGGTCCTGTACGAGGCCCGCGGGGGCGAGCAGGAACACCTCGAGGATGTTCTTGCCGCCGCCGGCGCAGCCCTCCACCGACGACTTGCCGGTGGGCGGCACCTCGAGCGGGCGGAAGTTCCTCGGGATGCGGTCGCGACCGCTCGCTAGGAAGATGTTCTTCGTGTAGTACGCGCGGATCGG
>JAYTCP010000071.1:0-7293 GCA_043736435.1 Planctomycetia bacterium
CCCCCCGCCGCCGCCCCCCCCCCGACCGACCCCCGCCCGACGAACCGGAGCCCGCCGATGCCCGAGATGACGATGCTGGCCGCGATCAACGATGCCCTCCACGTGGCGATGTCGAAGGACGACAAGGTCGTCGTGCTCGGCGAGGACATCGGCAAGAAGGGCGGCGTGTTCGGGGCCACCGCGGGCCTCCACGAGAAGTTCGGCGAGATGCGCGTGATGGACACGCCGCTGTCGGAGTGCGGCATCCTCGGCACCGCCGCCGGCATGGCCCTCTACGGCCTGCGCGCGGTCCCCGAGATCCAGTTCCTCGACTTCATCTACCCCGGCTTCGACCAGATCGTCTCCGAGATCGCGAAGTTCCGGTACCGCTCGGGCGGCGAGTACCCGTGCCCGGTCGTGATCCGCTCGCCCTCGGGCGGCGGGATCAAGGGCGGCCACTACCACAGCCAGTCGAGCGAGTCGTACTTCATCCACACGCCCGGGCTGCGCGTGGTGATGCCGAGCACGCCGCGCGACGCGAAGGGCATGCTGCTCAAGTCGATCTTCCAGGGCGACCCGGTCATGTTCCTCGAGCCGAAGGCCCTCTACCGCCACGTGAAGGGCGAGGTCGAGAGCGGCTACTTCGAGGTCGAGCTCGGCCCGTGCCGCATGGTGCGCGCGGGCGACGCGGTGACGGTCGTCTCGTGGGGCGCCATGGTGCTCACCTGCGAGGACGCGGCGAAGAGCGCGCAGGAGAAGGGCATCTCGGTCGAGCTGATCGACCTGCGCAGCCTGCTCCCCTGGGACGCGGAGGCGGTGCTCGCGTCGGTCCGCAAGACGGGTCGGCTCGTGATCGTCCAGGAGGCCCCGCGGACGCTGGGCTTCGCGTCGGAGATCTCGGCCACGGTCGCCGAGAAGGCCATCGACTCGATGCGCGCGCCGATCGCCCGCGTCTCGGGCTTCGACACCCCGTTCCCCTACACCCTCGAACACGTCTACAAGCCCGATCGTCAGCGCGTGCTGAACGCGATCGAGTTCGTGGCCAAGTACGACTGAGGCCCGGAGACTCCCATGGCGCTCGAGTTCAAGCTGCCCGACATCGGCGAAGGTCTCACCGACGGCGAGGTCACGAAGTGGCTCGTCAAGGAGGGCCAGGTCGTCACGGCCGACCAGCCCATGGTCGAGGTCCTGACCGACAAGGCCACCGTCGAGATCACGTCCCCTCGCGCGGGCACGATCCGGAAGATCCTGGTCCCCGACGGCACGAAGGTGCCCGTGGGCACGGTCCTCGTGGTGATCGACGACGGCGCCGCGGCCCCGGCCGGCGCTCCCGCTGCCGCTGCCGCTCCCGCGCCCGCCCCGGTGGCCGTCGCGCCCCACGGCGCGCCCGCGCCGGCCGCGAAGGCCGCGACCGCGGCACCGGTTCCGGCCCCGGCACCGGCACCCGCCCCGGCTCCGGCCGTGACCGCCGTCGACCCGAACCGGGTCGTCCTGGCGGCGCCGGCCACGCGCAAGCTCGCGCGCGAGCTCTCGGTCGACCTGCGCGGCGTGCCGGGCACGGGCCCGAACGGACGCATCACGCGCACGGACCTCGAGACCCACGCGAAGGGCGGCGCCCGCCCGGCGGTTTCCGCTCCCGGCGCACCCGCCGCGGCTGCCGCCTCGGCCCCGGCCCCCGTCGGACCCCCGGCAACCGTCGCCGTCACCTCGCCGGTCTCCTCCGCCGAGGACGTGCACGTCCCGCTGAAGGGCCTGCGCGGCAGGATCGCGGAGCAGATGCTGCGCAGCAAGCAGCACTCCCCGCACTTCACGTTCGTCGACGAGTGCGACGTGACCGAGCTGGTCGCCCTGCGCGAGCAGGCGAAGACGCTCGCTTCCGAACGCGGCGTGAAGCTCACGTACCTGCCGTTCGTCATGAAGGCCCTCGTGGCGGCCTTTCGCCGCTTCCCGACGCTCAACGCCGTCGTGGACGACGTGAAGGGCGAGTACGTGATCCGCAAGGACTTCAACATCGGGATCGCGACCGACACCGACGACGGGCTCACCGTGCCGGTGGTGAAAGGCGTCGACCGTCGCACCATCCTCGACATCGGCGCGGAGCTCGCCCGCCTCACGGAGGCGGCCCGCTCGAAGAAGATCGCGGTGGCCGACCTCAAGGGCGGCACGTTCACGATCACGAGCGCCGGCTCCATCGGCGGCATCCACGCCACGCCGATCCTCAACTATCCCGAGGTCGGCATCCTCGGGATCTACAAGATCGCCGACCGCGCGGTCGTCCGGGGCGGCCAGATCATGGTCCGCAAGATGATGAACCTGTCCATCACGCTCGACCACCGCATCGTGGACGGCGCGACGGCGGCCCACTTCCTCAACACCGTCATCCAATACCTCGAGACGCCCAACCTCCTGCTCCTCGAGGGGATCTGAGCCGCACCGGGCGCGAGCGGGAGGCGTCCACCATGGCGAAGGCCCAGAAGACCGCGACGGCCACGGCGTCGGGCGACCGGGCGGCTCCGGACCCGTACGCGACGCCGCCGACCGGCCTCTACCAGCTCGTCGATCCCGAGGGCGTCGAGGTGGCCCCGGTGCCCGCGCTCCCCGAGGGGCTCGGGGTGCGCCTGCTCGAGGCGATGCTGTTCCAGCGCGCGCTCGACCAGCGGATGCTCAACCTCCAGCGCCAGGGCCGCATCGGCTTCTACGGCACGGCCAAGGGCCCGGAAGGCGCCACGCTCGGGACCGGCGCGCCGTTCGGCCCGGACGACTGGGTGTTCCCCGCGCTGCGCGAGGGAGCCATCGCCCTGTGGCGCGGCATGCCGCTCGAGCACTACGTCGCGCAATGCTTCGGCAACGCCATGGACGTCACGCACGGGCGCCAGATGCCGTGCCACTACAGCGACGGGCCCCACCACTTCGTCTCGCTGTCCTCTCCCATCGCGACGCAGGTCTCCCAGGCGGCGGGCGCGGCGCGCGCGGCCCAGATCCGCGGGGACAAGACCGTGGTCGGCGGCTACATGGGCGACGGAGCCACGAGCGAGGCCGACTTCCACGCGGGCCTCAACTTCGCAGCCGTGTGGGGCGCGCCCGCCGTCTTCGTCTGCCAGAACAACCAGTGGGCCATCTCCGTGCCCGTGAGGATGCAGACGGCCTCCGAGACGATCGCCGTGAAGGCCCTGGCGTACGGCATGCCCGGGCTGCGCGTGGACGGCAACGACGTGCTCGGCTGCTACGTCGCCGCCCAGGCCGCCGTCGACCGCGCGCGTCGCGGCGCACGGCCGACCTTCATCGAGTGCCTCACCTACCGCCTGGGCGGACACTCCTCCTCGGACGACCCGAGCAAGTACCGCGACGAGCGCGAGGCGGTGGCCTGGGAGAAGAAGGACCCGCTCAAGCGCCACCGCGCGTGGCTCGTGGCCCGGGGCGAGTGGGACGACGCGCGCGAGGAGGCCTTCCTCGCCGTCGCCGGCAAGCGCATCACGGACGCGATCGCCGCCGTCGAGGCCGCCCCGGCCCCCGCCCTGGAGACCCTCTTCACCGACGTCTACGCGACGGTCCCCCCCCACCTCGCCGACCAGCGCGCCCGCCTCGAGCGGGGCGAGCCGGTCTGACCGCACACCGCAGCCTGCGGGGCGGCCGCCGCCCCCCCTGGAGATCCCGACATGGGCACGCGATACGACCTCGTGGTGATCGGCGCCGGTCCCGGCGGATACGTGGCCGCGATCCGCGCGGGCCAGCTGGGCCTCAAGACGGCCATCGTCGAGCGCGATCGCATCGGCGGCGTCTGCCTCAACTACGGCTGCATCCCCTCCAAGAGCCTGATCCACGCCTCGGGCCTCTTCGAGAAGATCCGCCACGCCGACACGTTCGGCTTCCTCGTCGACGCGCCGAAGGTCGACGGCAAGAAGCTCCAGGAGTGGAAGAGCGGCATCGTCAAGCGCCTCACGACGGGCGTCGGCTTCCTCCTCGCCAAGAACGGCGTCACGGTGATGAACGGCTCGGCGAGGCTCACCGGCAGGAACGCCATGAGCGTGACGCTCGCCGACGGCAGGGCCGAGACGGTCGAGTTCGAGCGGTGCATCGTGGCCACCGGCGCGCGTCCGGCGGCGCTGCCCATGTTCCCCGTCGACGGCAAGGTCGTGATGACCTCGAAGGAGCTCCTCGACCTCGACCGCGTCCCCGAGAGCCTGGTGGTGATCGGCGGCGGTGTGATCGGCCTCGAGATGGGGATGGTCTTCCTGAAGCTCGGGAGCAAGCTGACCGTGGTCGAGCTCACCGACTCCCTGCTGCCCGGCGTCGACCCCGAGGCGGTGAAGGTCCTCGAGAAGAGCCTGATCAAGCGCGGGACCACGATCCTCAAGAGCACGAAGGCAAGCGGCCTCGTCACCGAGAAGGGCAAGACCTTCGTCACCGCGGCGGGTCCCGACGGCGCGCCCCAGAAGCTGCCCGCGGACGTGGTCCTCGTGGCCGTCGGCTTCAAGCCGAACAGCCAGGACCTCGGGCTCGAGGCGCTGGGCGTCAAGCTCGATCCGCGCGGCCACGTGCTGGTGGACGAGCACCGCCGCAGCAACGTGCCCAACCTGTACGCGATCGGCGACGTCGCCGGCCTGCCCTGGCTCGCCCACAAGGCCAGCAAGGAGGGCATCGTCGCGGCGGAGCACGCGGCCGGGAATCCGTCGGCCTACGACGTGAAGGCCATGCCCTCGGGCATCTTCACCGACCCGGAGATCGGCACCGTGGGCCTCCAGGAGCACGAGGCGAAGGCCGCCGGGCGGAAGGTCCGCGTCGGCAAGTTCCCCTTCACGGCGCTCGGCAAGGCCCTCGCCGTCGGGCAGACGGACGGCTTCGTGAAGCTGATCGCCGACGAGGCCACCGACCTGCTCCTCGGCGCGACGATCGTCGGCTACGCGGCCGCCGATCTGACCGCCGAGATCACCCTGGCCATCGAGATGGGCGCGACCGCCGAGGACGTGGGCCTCACGGTCCACGCGCACCCGACGATGCCCGAGTCGCTGATGGAAGCAGCCGAAGCCGTCCACAAGCACGCGATCCACATCCTCAACGCGTGACCGCCGCGCGCCAAGGCTCCCTCCACGTCGACTGGGGCGTGCGCCCCTACCTGGAGGTCCACGCCCTCCAGCAGCGGCTCGTCCTCGAGCGCGCGGAGGGGCGGCTGCCGAACCTCCTCCTCTCGGGCGAGCACCCGCCGGTGATCACCCTCGGGCGCAAGACGCCGGGAGGCTTCGCGGGCGCCGGCACGATCCCCGTGGTCGAGGTGGAGCGCGGGGGCGAGGCCACGTACCACGGCCCCGGGCAGCTGGTCGCCTACCCCATCGTCCACCTGACGGAAGCCCGTCGCGACCTCCACCGCTTCCAGCGGGACCTCGAGGAGATCGGCATCCGCGTCTGCGCCGACCTGGGCGTCGCGGCGGGCCGGGTCGAGGGCAAGACCGGCGTGTGGATCGGGCCGCGCAAGGTGATGAGCCTCGGGATCGCGGTCCGGCGCTGGGTGACGTGGCACGGGCTGGCCCTGAACGTGGCCACCGACCTCGCGCCGTTCCGCCTCTTCAACCCGTGCGGGCTCGACGGCGCGGTGATGACGTCGCTGGCGGAGAGCCTGGGGACGGATCCCGGGATGGACCGCGTCCGCGCCTCGCTCCTACGGCACGCCGGCGAGCTCCTGCCCGGCGGCCCGTTCGCGCCGGCGTCGCTCGACGCGCTCCTCGCGCGCCTCACCGCCTGAGGCCGCGGCGCCCGCCTGCGGTCACGCCCCGGTGCGCGGAACGAGGGCCCCATCGAGGGCTTCGTGGACCGCGTGGAGGAGCTGTGCGGCACTGAACGGCTTTGCGATGCGTCGCGCGCCCGGCGGGTCGGACGGCTCGGCTGAGTCGCTCCCCGCGCCCGTCGTCAGCACCACGGCGAGGTCCGGCCGCCCCTTGGACAGCATCCGCGCGAGCTCCGGGCCGCTGCGTCCGGGCAGGACGACGTTGCTCACGAGGCCATGGATCTGGCCGCGCCACAGGCCGGCAAGCCGCAGCGCCTCGTCGGCGTCCCGCGCCTCGAGCACGGAGAAGCCGGCGTGGAGGAGCGCCCGATGGGCGCCGCGTCGGACGTACGGGTCGTCCTCCACGAGGAGCAGCGTGCGACGCGGCCCGCCCGTGACGAGCCGCCGCGCCACCTCGGGGGTCGCGGGGTCGCAGGGCAGGTGCACGAAGAAGGCGGTGCCCGCGCCGGGCCTGCTCTCCACCTCGATGGCGCCTCCGCTCTGCCGGACGATGCCGTCCACCGTCGCCAGCCCGAGGCCCGTTCCCGCCCCCGCGCGCTTCGTCGTGAAGAAGGGCTCGAACAGGTGCGCCTTCGTCTCGGCATCCATGCCGACGCCAGCGTCGGTGACACAAAGGGTCACGTGCGGACCGCCCGCGGCCGCCCCGAGGACCACGGCCCGGATCGGGTCGAGGTCGACGTCGCGGGTCTCGATCGTGAGCTCGCCGCCCCGGGGCATGGCGTCCCGCGCATTGACGCACAGGTTGAGGATCACCTGGTCGAGCTGACTCCGGTCGGCGCGCACCAGGCGGGTCGCCCCTGACCGGACGCGCAGCGCCACGGCGTCTCCGAGGAGCCGCTCGATCATGGGCGCGATCTCGCGCACCACCAGGTCGAGGTCGAGGGCCTTCGGCTGGAGGATCTGCCGACGGCTGAACGCCAAGAGCTGCGCCGTCAGGCCGGCACCCCGGCGCCCCGCCTCGAGGACGTGGGTCGCGGCCGCGCGGGCGCCGTGGAGGTCGATCCGATCGTGGTGGATCAGCTCGGCGTGGCCGAGGATCGCGGTCAGGACGTTGTTGAAGTCGTGGGCGATGCCGCCCGCGAGTCGACCGAGTGCCTCCATCTTCTGTGACTGACGGAGCTGCTCCTCGGCCTGGCGCAGGAGGCGCTCCGTGATGCGCCGTTCGTGCCCCTCGAGCGTCAGGGCCACGAGGTCCGCCACGCTCGCCGCGAAGTACCGCTCCTCCGGCAGCCAGCGGCGCGGCGCGCCCACGTGCTCGTGGCAGACGACGCCGATCGTCTTCCCGTCGCGGCGGATGGGCACGTCGAGCAGGGCGCGGATCCCCAGGGGGACGAGGTAGGTCTCGTTGAAACCCTCGGTCCGCGGGTCGGACTGCGCGTCGTCGGCCGCGAGGGTGTGCGCGTCCTCGAGGGCCGCGAAGTACCGCGGGCACTGCTCCTGGGTGAGGACGGCCCCGGCCGAGTGCCGGCCGGGGCCCTTCTCGAACAGGGCGATCGCCTCGATCCTGGTGTCGTCCTCGGTCGCGACCCATACGC
>JAYTCP010000072.1:0-6693 GCA_043736435.1 Planctomycetia bacterium
ACCGCCTCATCGAGAGCCTCGAGCCCGTGCGCTTCGCGAAGGGCGAGCCCGTGATCCGGCAGGGGGACCCGGCCGGCCCCCTCTACGTCGTCGAGGAGGGCCGTGTCCGCATCTTCTCGAGCGTGAGGGACCGCGTCCGCAACCTCGCCTTCCGACGGGAGGGCGACTTCTTCGGCGAGCTCTCCGCCCTCACCGGGGCGCCGAGGTCGGCTTCCGCGGAGGCCGCCTCGCCGTGCCGCCTGCTGGCGCTGCGCCCCGAGGCGGTGACGCGGCTCCGGGAGGAGTTCCCCGAGTTCCGCACCCTCTTGGAGGAGCGCATCGCACAGTACCGGGTGGACACGGTCGCCCGCGTGCCGCTCGACTTCGCGACGGAGCTCCTCCCCGCGGCAGCGTCGGTCGCGGACGGGGGGGAGATGGGCGAGCAGGTTCCGGGGGCGGCGGGGGATGGGGGAGGCCCCGACGACGAGGACGGGTCGGGTCGGGAAGGGCGCGAGGACCGGAAGAGGAGGGGACGTTTCCGCGGCTTCCCCTACGTCGCCCAGATCGACGAGATGGACTGCGCGGCGGCGAGCCTCGCCATGGTCTGTCGGCACCACGGCTGCAAGGTGAGCCTCTCCCGGATCCGGGAGCTCTGCCACACCTCGACGGACGGCACGAGCCTCAAGGCGATCTGCCACGCGGCGGGAGAGCTCGGTCTCGCGGCGCGCGCGGCGAAGGTCTCGGCGCGCAACCTCGGGGACGTCCCCCTCCCCGCCATCGTGCATTGGGAGGGGAACCACTGGGTGGTCCTCTACGACGTCACCGAGGGCCACGTGCGCGTCTCTGACCCGGCGCGGGGGCGGCGGCGCCTCGACCGGGCGACCTTCGAGGCCGAGTGGACCGGCTACACCGCCCTGTTCGACCACACGATCGACTTCCGGCGCGCGCCGGACAGCCGGAGCTCCCTGTCCTGGCTGGTCCCGTTCTTCCGTCGGTACCGCACGGTCCTCGCCCAGGTGCTCCTGCTCGCGGGCGTCGTCAGCGCGCTGCAGCTGCTCCTCCCCGTCCTGACGCAGACGGTGGTCGACTCCGTGATCGTCGACCACGACGCCGGGCTCCTGACCCTCGTGATGCTCGCGATCGGGGCATCCGTGCTCTTCACGGTGGCGGCGTCCTTCTGCCAGCAGTACCTGCTCGCGTTCGCCGCCGTGCGCATCGACGCGGCGATCCTCGACTACCTCACGCGGAGGCTCCTGGCGCTCCCGATGCGCTACTTCCAGACCCGGCGCACCGGGGACATCCAGCGTCGCCTCGACGGCGCGCAGGAGGTCCGGGAGTTCGTCGTCCAGCACGGGATCGGGGGCCTGCTCGCCGCCGTGCAGCTCGTCGGCGCGCTGGTGCTGATGCTGCTCTACAGCCCGCTGCTGGCCGGGGTCTTCGCGGCCACGTTCCCGCTGTACGCCCTGCTGGTGCTCCTCTCGGTCCGGTACCTCGCGCCGATCCTTTCCGACCTCGAGGAGAGCCGGGGCCGGTACCGCTCGCACCAGATCGACGCGATCAAGGGGATCGAGGCGGTGAAGGCGGCCTCGGCCGAGAGCTCGTTCCGCGACGCGATGCTCGGGCAGTTCCTGACGGTCTCGAGGCAGATGTTCCGCGGCACGCTCTTCTTCATGTCCTACGACAGCGCCGTCCACACGATCGCCGTGATCTCGACGGCCCTCTTCCTCTGGGTGGGGGCCGAACGGGTGATGGCCGGCACGATGTCCGTCGGCGGCTTCGTCGCCTTCAACAGCCTGGCGATGATGGCGCACGCCGCCGTGCTGCGCCTGCTGGCCACCTGGGAGCGGATGCTCTCCGCCTCGGTCCTCCTCGACCGCCTCGAGGACGTCTTCGCGCAGGAGCCCGAGCAGGGCACGGACCACGCGCACCTGCGGGCCGTGCCGAGCCTCGAGGGCCACGTCGAGCTGCGTGACGTCGGCTTCCGCTACGGCGGCCCGGACTCCCCCGCGATCCTCGAGGGGATCACGCTCACGATCCCCGCGGGGACGACGGTCGCGCTGGTCGGCCGGAGCGGCTGCGGCAAGACCACCCTGGTCAAGCTGATCTCGGGCCTGCTCGAGCCCACCGAGGGCACGATCCTGTTCGACCACCTGCCCCTCCCCACCCTCGACTACCGGGACCTGCGGCGGCACATCGGGCTCGTCCTCCAGGAGAGCCACATCTTCGACGGGACCGTCCTCGAGAACGTCGCGTTCGGCGACCCCACGCCCGACCGGGACCGCGTCGTCCGCGCCGCGCAGCTCGCGAGCGCCCACGAGTTCGTCTCGCGCCTGCCCCTCGGGTACGAGACCCGGATCGGCGAGTCCGGGCTCCTGCTGTCCGGGGGCCAGCGGCAGCGCATCGTGATCGCGCGCGCCCTCTACGCCGACCCGCCCGTGATCATCTTCGACGAGGCCACCAGCGCGCTCGACTCGGAGTCGGAGCGGGCGATCCAGGGCAACATGGCGAAGCTCCTGTCGGGACGCACGTCCATCGTGATCGCGCACCGCCTGAGCACGATCCGCGACGCCGACAAGATCGTGGTCCTCGAGAAGGGACGCATCGCCGAGGTGGGCACGCACGAGGAGCTCATGGCGCGTCGAGGGCTGTACTTCTACCTCTCCAGCCAGCAGACGGGGGTCTAGCCGCGCCATGGCCGCATCCGCACGGGAACCGGGACGCGAACGGGCCGCCGAGGGCCGCGGGGCGGTCGTCGTCCCGCAGGAGCCGCCTCCGTGGATCGCGCGCGCGGCGGGGTGGATCGTCGTGGCGATGTTCCTGCTCGCCGGGGTCGCGGCGTTCGTCGTGCGGATCCCCGAGACGATCGAGCTCCCGTGCGTCCTCGTCGACGCCGCGTCGCACGCTCCGGGACTGGATCCCGACGCCGGGGTGCTCGTCGCCGCCTCGTTCCAGCTCGAGGAGCGGGACCTCCCGCGCGTCGTGCGCGGGCAGCGGGTGCGCGTGCTCCTCGACGCGCTCCCCTTCGAGCGCTACGGCAGCTTCCCCGCGTGGCTCGAGTGGGTGAGCCCGACCCCGGTCGAGTCGCCCGACGGGCCCCGGTTCACCGGGATCGCCCTGCTCGCCACGCCGACGGGGAGCGACGCCCTGGGGCGGCGCCCCTGGCGCCTCGGCATGAAGGGGCGGGCTCGCGTCGCGGTGGGTGCGCGCACCCCCGCGCAGATCCTCTTCTCGTCCCCGCGCTGACCGACCCCGGGTCGCCGTCCTGTGGCCTCGGCTCCGGCACCGACCCTGGCGCCGAGCCCGGGCGGGCCCGTCTCCAACGCCCGCTTCAAACATTCGTTTGACTCGGAGGCGACCGGCGCTAGGGTGCGTGCCGTGAGCTCCCGCCGCCCGCCCTCCTCGCGCCCCCGATCCGCGCTCGGCTCCCCCGCCTCCTCGAAGGACGCGGGCACGAAGCAGCGCCTCCTCGAGGCGGCGACGCAGACGTTCGCCGAGCGCGGGTACGAGCACGCGACGGTGCGCGACGTGTGCCGGCTCGCGCGCGCGAACGTCGCCGCAGTCAACTACCACTTCGGCACGAAGGAGCGCCTGTACGTCGAGGCGATCCGCGCTGCCACGCGCCTGTGCCACGACGCGCGCGACCTCGTGGCGATGCAGGGCGTGGCCGCCGACCCGGCGGTGTCGAGGGAGGAGCGGCTCGACCGCGTCGTGCGCGGGTTCGCCGAGACGATGCTCGCGCCGCGGGGGGGCGTCCACATCAGGCTCATGCTGTCCGAGCTGTCCTCCCCCACCCACGCGCTCGAGGTCATCGTGCGCGAGTTCGTGGCGCCGCGAGCAGCGGTGCTCCGATCGGTCGTGGCGCCCTTCCGCCCGGGCGCTGGCGAGCGCGAGCTCACCCTGCTCGTGATGAGCATCGTCGGGCAGATCCTCTACCACCGCGTGAGCGGGGCCGTGGCGCTGCGCTTGCTGGGCGAACGCGAGTACGGGCCAGACCTGCTCGCCACGGTGGTCGAGCACATCGTCGGCTTCACGCGGGCAGCCCTCGCCGCGGGGAGCCCCCCGCGGGGCCGGAAGGGCCGTGCGTGATCTACATCGCGTGGCGCATGCTCGTCGGCGACCGGACCAAGTACGTCTCTCTGGTGCTGGGGATCGCGTTCTCGGTCCTCCTGATCACCCAGCAGGGCTCCATCTTCACGGGACTCATGAGCCGGACGTTCAGCGCGATCACGGACGTGTCGGCCGCCAAGATCTGGGTGATGGACCCCGGCGTGCGCTACCCGGACGACATCCGCCCCATGAAGGACGGCGACCTCTCGCGCGTGCGCGACGTCGAGGGCGTCGACTGGGCCGTCCCGTTCTTCAAGGGCACGGGGCGCGTCCGCACGGCGGCGGGGAACTTCGAGACGGCGTTCGTGATCGGCCTCGACTCGGCCACGCTCCTCGGCGGGCCCGCGCGGATGGCGGAGGGGCGGATCACCGACCTGTGGGAGCCCGACGCGGTGATCGTGGACGACGCGGGCGCCCTCCGGATGGGCGGCGTGAAGGTCGGCGACCTCCTCGAGCTGAACGACCGTCGCGCCCGGGTCGTGGGGATCTGCCGGATCGAGCGGACCTTCGTGTCGTTCCCGGTCTTCTACACGACGTACTCCCGCGCCGTCGCCTACGTGCCGGGCGACCGACGCTCGATGTCCTTCGTCCTCTGCGCGCAGAAGCCCGGGCTGTCGGGCGAGGAGGTCGCCGACCGGATCGCGCGCCGCACCGGCCTCGGCGCGTACACGAGCCCCCAGTTCGCCCGGCGGACGCTCGTCTACTACATCCAGAACACCGGCATCGCGATCAACTTCGGCATCACGATCCTGCTCGGGTTCCTCGTGGGCCTCGCCGTGGCCGCCCAGACCCTCTACACGTTCGTGGTCGAGAACCTGCGCCAGTTCGGCGCGCTGAAGGCCATGGGCGCCACCAGCGGCACGCTCGTGCGGATGGTGCTCTTCCAGGCCATCGTCGCGGGCCTCGTCGGATACGGCCTGGGCGTGGGCGGCACGGCGCTCTTCGGCCACCTCACGCGGAACAGCACCCAGCTGGCGTTCCGGTTCATCCCCGAGCTCCTCTACCTGTCCTTCGGCGTCCTCCTCCTCCTCGTGGCCTTCGCGAGCGTGATCTCGCTGCGTCGCGTGATCAAGGTCGAGCCCGGCATCGTGTTCCGCTGACCGTGTCCCCCACCCCCACCCCCTCCCCCTATGGGCCTGCGGCCCAGGCACCCTCCCCCGCGCCCGCGGGCCCTCCCACCCTCGCGATCTCGTGCCGGGGCGTGACGAAGGTCTACGCCGAGGCCGGGGCCGAGGTCCACGCGCTGCGCGGCGTCGACCTCGAGGCTCGCACGGGGGAGCTGTTGCTCCTCGTGGGACCCTCGGGATGCGGGAAGACGACGCTGCTCTCGGTGATCGCGGGCGTGCTCGACGTGACGGCCGGGCACATCGAGGTCTTCGGCAGGTCCGTCGACGGGATGACCTCGGGTCAGAAGACGCGGTTCCGCAAGGAGAACATCGGGTTCATCTTCCAGCAGTACAACCTGCTGCCCACGCTCACCGCCGCGGAGAACGTGGCCGTGCCCCTCCTCGTCCAAGGGCTTCGGCGCCGGGCGGCGATCGAGCGCGCGAGCGCCGAGCTGGCCGAGGTGGGGCTCGGCGACCGCACGGGTGCGTATCCCCGTCAGCTCTCGGGCGGCCAGCAGCAGCGCGTCGCGATCGCGCGCGCGCTCGTGGCGCATCCCCGGCTCATCGTCTGCGACGAGCCGACCGCGAACCTCGACGGCGAGACGGGCGGGCGGGTCCTCGAGATGCTCAAGCGCGTCGCGGTGGCGCGGGAACGATGCATCCTGCTCGTCACGCACGACACGCGCGTCTTCCGGTACGGCGACCGCATCGCCGAGATGCTCGACGGCCGCATCGTCGGTTTGCACGAAGGCGGAAAGGACTGGCACCATGGCTAGGCTCCCGAGGGGCATCCTGCCCACCCTCTCGCTCGCCGGGCTCGCGTTCGCGACCTGGTCCGTGCTCTCGGTCAAGCGCGTCGAGCCGGGGCCTCCCCCCGTCGCCCCGCCGCGAGCCCCCTACGAGGTCACGCTCTCCGGAAACGGCGTCCTCGAGCCCGCGGGCTCGCGCACGACGGCCATCGGCGTCCCGTTCGCGGGTCTCGTCGTCGAGGTCTTCGTCGACGTGGGCGACCGCGTCGAGAAGGGCGCGTCGCTCTTCCGGCTCGACGACCGAGCCCTCGTGGCCCAGCGGGCGCCGCTCGAGGCCGACGTGCGCACGCTCGAGGCCGCGGTGCGCGTGAAGGAGCAGGAGGCGGTCGCCAGGGAGGCGATGGTCGCGTGGGCCGAGGCCGGCAAGGCCGTCGCGCAGGCGAAGGTGGACCGCCTCGCCGCGCTCCCGCGCGCGGAGGAGCTCCCCCCCCTGCTCGCCCGGGTCGGGGAGGTGCGCGCGCTCCACGACGACGTGCGAGCCCAGGTCGAGCGCCTCGCCGGGGCGCGCGCGAAGGCGGTCGGGGTCGTCCCGGACGACGACTGGGAGCGCCGCCGCGCCCAGGCGGACGTGACGAAGCGCGCCCTCGAGCGGGCCGAGGCCGACCTCGCCCTCGCGCGGGCCGGCGCCTGGGCGCCCGACGTCGCCGAAGCGAAGGCGGCGGTGGCGCAGGCCGAGGCCCAGGCGGCGCAGA
>JAYTCP010000073.1:0-6643 GCA_043736435.1 Planctomycetia bacterium
TTGGCGTGGAACCAGGAGGGTGCCCAGAGCACGCCCGCCACGCAGCTCCGGGCCAGCGCCTGAAGCAGCGCGCGAGCTGCGCGGATGCCGTGCGGCCCCGCTGCCATGGACGGCCCGTAGGGCAGGTAGAGGGGGGCGAAGGGAAGCCGCTTCTGGAGCGTCTGCGCACCGGCGAGGGCTCGTCCGGAGCCGTCGGTGGTGAGCCACCAGCGTGGCGTCCATCCGTCGATGCGACGCGCATCGCCCCACGCGATGGACTGCAGTGGACTCGCCAAGGGAAAGCTCGAATCGTGGGCGGCGTACACGGAGTCAGCCACGGCGCGGACCCGGAGAGCCGGCGCACGTACCGCAGCGGGTCTACGGCGCGTCGTGGCGGCCACTGCGCGAAGCCGCTGGCCGATGCCAGGCGCCGATGCTCGCCCTGACGCAAACTTTGGGGGACAGGCGCGCACCGCGCGGGCGAGAGACTGCTCCGTCAGCTCGACCAGGTGGACGGCCTGGCCTTGCGCCGCCAGCGCCTCCGCGACCTCGAGCTGGTGGTCGTTCACGTGCTCGCCCTTGGCCCCACGGCGCGGGACGATGATCGGCCGGTGGCCCGCACGAATCGCATCGAGGCACGAGCCTGAGCCACCGTGGGTGATTACGACGTCGGCACCAGCGAGTTCCCGCTGCACGTCGTCGCGCGAGAGCATGCCAAGAGTGACAATTCCGTCGTTCGAGGAGACAGGGAGCCGGCTCTGTACGCGCACCTCTCCGGCCACGCCGTTGCGAACGAGCGCCGGAAGTGCGTCGAGGAGTCGCGGAAAGGGGTAGTCGCTGGTCCCTGTCAGGACAAGGACGCGGGGAAGGCCTGATGACATTCGGCTCTCGGGAAGGCCGCAAGCAGTGACGGCCATTGGACGATGATCTTCCGGGCGAACGGCCGGACCAAGCGCCCCGTCAGCGTGGGCCGCCGCACGGCCGCCATGAGCTCGACGTGTACGTAGGGGATCGCGAGCAGCCGCCCCAGGATCGCGAAGGGAACCGCGCAGCCGGCGCCGGGGCTGACGATCAGGAGCGGCCTCCATCGGCGCAGCAGTCGCCAGGCCTCGACGAAGTTCCAGAGGACCTTCCAGTCGCGCTCGGCGTGCGTGATCCGGAGGACCCGGGGACGCACCTCGTCGGGCAGCGGACCCTCGGCGTTCAGCACGATGCGCCAGGAGACGTCCGCGAAGTCCGGGAGCCAGTCGAGGACCTCCGTGAGGTGGCCACCCGAGGACGTCACGAAGAGCACGTCGATGGGCCTTTGCCGTGTCATGCCGGACCCATGCGGGCCGCCGCGGCCGCGATCCGCCCGTACCACGACACGAATAGGGGGATCACGCGCGCGGGCGTGAAGCTCTTCTCGTACAGGGCCCGTGCTCCCGCGCCCCACGCCCTGCGCCTCGTCGGATCCTGCACTTCGGCCAGCACAGCGGCTGTGGCCTCGGGGTCCCCGAAGTCGACGCGTCTTCCGGCTCCCTCCGTCGTCAGGAGTGCCCACGGCGTCCCGAGACCCGCGATCACCGGGCAGCCGGCTCGCATCGCCTCGAGGACCACCATCCCGAAATTCTCGTACCGGCTCGGCAGGACCAGCGCCGTGGCATTCTCGTACAACGAGCGCAGCGCCACGCTGCCCAGGGAGCCCAGGAACTCGACGCGGGCGCGCACCCCAAGCCGCCGGGCGTGATGCGAGAGGGTCGCCACGTACGAAGGATTGCCGCTGCCCGCGAGCAGGAGGCGCGGCCGGGGGTGCGCTTCCAGAAGGGCGAACGCGTCCAGCAACCGCTTGATCCGCTTGATGGGATCCAGTCGGCCGACGAACAGGAAGTAGGGCGGGGCGGCCGGGAGAGCGGGGGAGGCCGCCGCCGATGGGGCGGAAGGAGGGAGATCCGCGAGAGTCCACGGGATGCAGGCGGCCTCCGGGATCGGGCCCACGGCCGACCGTGCGCTCATGACCTCGCTGGGCCGGGTGACGTGGAGGCCGTCGAGGCGGCGCAACAGGGGGAGGTCGACCCGATCGTGCCAGAGTCGCTTGGGACCTCGCGGGACGGCGGACGCGCGCCAATCGAGGATGCCATGGGGCGTGGCGACCATGGCGGAGACCCAGGGTCGGCGACCTAGGATCGGCGACCAGGGGACGAGGGAGGCCAGGCCATGGACGTGGACGACCACGGGGCCGGGCAACGGGGAGGTGCGGGGGAGGAGGAGCACCGGTCCGAGGGGGACCCACCATGCGGCGCATCCGACGACCGGAACGCGGGCCTGGCGCCGCACCTCGCGGAACGGCACGGCGATCGCGCTTCGGACTCCCGCCTCACGCAAGCCAGCGACCAGCTCGATCACCGCCGTGACGGGCCCCCCTCTGCGCGGATCGAGACTCGGCAGGACGTGGAGGACGGAGGGAGGCAGCGTGGGCAGGTCCTTGCGGGGGGGCCGGAACGGTGGGGACGTCGCTGCAGGGGGCGTGCCTGGATGACGATCTCCGGTGGGGATCGCCCAGGCGCGCTGTCGGAGGCCCACCGCCGGGGCCACGATTCTACGTCGGCTCAGTTCACCTCGCGTGTCGCGAGGACGTGCCAGCCAGCGTAGGTACTCGGAGGCTGTGGCGCCATGCCCCCGTTGGGGTTGAGCAGCCTGTACCCGTGACGGCGCAGACGGTCATGCACAGGCTCGGGCCCGGGCCGCCATGAGCAGGGTGAAGAACCCGATGTGCGCTCCCACCTCGACCACGAGCCACTCTGGGCGGATCAGGCCGAGCAGGGCGCGGGCGACATGCGGCTCGTAGGCCGAGAGGCCCCGCCGCCAGTACGTGAGGTGCCGCCTGGCGTTGAGCCGGAACCGAACCCCCGGCACCCACGGGGTGCCGGAGGCTGAGGCGGACAGGCGGGATGATCAGGCGACGAAGATCCATCGCCCCGCTCACCCCTCCCGTGCTGCCGAGACCCGCGCTGCGTTCAGAACGCGAACGTGACGCCGATGGTCACGCGGTGCTGGTCGTAGTCGACCCCGTTCCCGTCCGACGTCTGCTTGCGGAACTGGTAGCCGCCGTCCACGGCCCAGCGGTCGTTGATCGGGCGGTGGAGCATGCCGTCGAAGAAGAGCAGCGTGTAGTCCTTCGTGCCGTCGAGGGTGCTTCCGCTCGTGTCGCCGATCTGGACTCCCGTGGAGACGTTCAGGGTCCAGCAGTGGTCGAGGACGGTCTGTGCGCGCAGGCGGAGGATGTCGACGAGTTGGTTGTCGGAGCCGAGGCTCGGCTCGAATCTCCGGGACCAGCCGGCGAACACGGTGACGTTGTCGGTCGCGTCGTAGGACGCATCGATGCTGCCGGTCACCCCCGAGTTGTCGAGTCCGGCGCCCGATGAGGTCGTCCAGGATCCGCCGAGCATCCCCGTGAGGCCGAACTTCGCCGTCGGCCGGTACGAGAACGTGGCCCCGGCCGAGAACACCTCGAAGTCGCGCTGGGTGCCGTCCGAGTAGCGGATCATGCGACCGCCCGCGTAGGCGCCGACGCTGGTCTTCTCCGAGACGTAGTAGTCGAAGCGACCCTGGAGGCCGTGGTCCGTGTTGTCGAAGGCGGTGTAGCTGCCGCCGTCGGCAAGGAAGAGGTTCATCGTGTACTCGAGCTCGGCGCGCCACTTGACGCACTCGTACCCGGCCCGCGCCCGCAACGTGTTCGTCCAGTAGGACTCCAGGCTCTGGCGGACGACCACGAAGGTGTTGTCGATCACTACCAGGGGATTCTGCAGGTACCCCACCTGGTCCGAGATGGACGCGTACAGGGCCGCGCCCTTCCAGCCGAACTCGAAGTTGCCGTACCCGCTCAGCGCGTTCTGCTCGCTGTGATCGAGATAGGCCGAGTACGTGAGCGCGCCCGTGGCCAGCGCCCAGAACGCGGACCCCTCACGCCGGTAGCTGGCGCCCACCGACGAGTTCGAGATGAAGTCCGACTCCTCGTTCGTGGAGCTGGCGAAGATGTTGCTGTTGTACGTGATCGTCTCGGCCGCGAAGAGGGTCCAGTTCCGCTCGGTGGGCGTCCACTGCCCCGTCCACGGGAGCATGAAGCGGCCGGTGGGGTCGAAGAGCGGCGTGCGAACCTCGGGCATGCCCGTCAGGCAGCGGTTGAGGGCGCAGTAGCGCTCCTCGACGGAGTTGGGATAGAGACCTGCCGCGGAGCCCGCCGGGGGGGTGTACGGCGTGCCGGCCGCGGGAGGCGGCGGCGGGCCGGCGGGCGCAGTCCCGGGAGCGGGCGGGGCAGGCGCCTCCGGCGGCGGGGGGGGCGTACCGACGCCCGGCTCGACCATCGGCGGAGGGGCCTCGGGGGGTGCGCTGTCGCGGGGCCCCTGAGGCGGGAGCGGCGGGGGCGGCTCGTCCGGCGGCGCTGCGGGCGGTGCGGGAAGCGCCGGCAGCGCCGGGATTCCGGGGGTGGGCGTCAGGGTGCGATCGTCGCCCGGCTTGCCCGGGGGCGGGGGCTGCTTCCCCACGGGGACCGACGGCGCGACGGGGAGCGCCGGGACGCCCGGCGTGGCGCTCAGGACACGGTCGTCCGCGGGCCTCGGGGCGGGAGCGGGGGGATCCCCCGCCCGCGCAGGCAGGGCGCAGGCGAGGACGAACGAACCCATGCCCAGCGTGCGGAGCACGACGGACCGAATCGGCTGCTGCTTCGTCGGCATACGGATTGCTCCCCCCGAGGCGCCGTGCGCCCCTCCAATCACGTCCCACTGCCTCACGCTACCGAACATCGTCCGCGAATGGGCGGAAGCCGCTCACCTCGGGCAGGCCGGAGAGCCCCACGACCAGGGACGGCGCGTAGCCGTTCGGACCGCGGTAGAGCTCGCCACCCGAGGTCAGGGTGATGGACCGACCCTCGCAGATGAACGTCATGGTGTTGGCGAAGTACGCGCACGCGTTGCCGACGATCGCCACGAAGCGCCACCCGCGCACCGAGGGCTCCCAGGACACGTAGACCACCGAGCCGCTCGGGATCTCGACCGAGGTGCCCGCGACCACGTGGATCCGCGCCGGGCCCCGCACGAACGTCGCACGGACGAGGCTCAGCCCGACGTGGTCGTACCCGCGGACGTCCGTCAGCCAGTCGGTGCCGTCGTAGGAGAGCGCGGTGCCCTCTCCGAGCGACACGACGCTCAGGCTCTTCGGCGCGAGGGGGCCGTTCTCGTCCGCGAAGGCGACGCCCGCGGCGACACCCAGGAGGATCGCGACGAGGCCGAAGCCGTGAGCCGTGCGCATGCGTAACTCCGTTGCCTGTCGGGCGTTGGCCGATCTCACCCAGGACTTTCAGCCCACAGTGTAGGCAGAATCGACCGCGCTCGCAAGCCCGCGTCCATGGGCAACCGACCTGCCGTCCACGGTCGCCCCCGCCTTGGGGCCGGAACCCCCTACACCGGGCGAACACGCAGGGTGCCGGCCCGTCGCAGGGGACTCCAACAGGAACCATCGGGCGGATCGCTCCCGGACCGGAGCGGGGACTGCCGCATGGGGCCGGTCACGACGGGGAGTGGGTGGGCGCGGGGGGGCGAGGGGGCGCGGGGAGAGCGCGGGGAGAGCGCGGGGGGGCGACGGGGCGCAGGGCAGTCTCTTTCTCGCCCGTGAGACGCCGCCAGCCCACCGGCCTTCACGTCCCGCGATTCCGCGGGTACCGGGTGCGGGCGTCGCCGCGTAGAGTGCCGCCCCCAGGAGCCGTCGCGACCCATGTGGACGAAGGTGCTCGGCCAAGCCCTGCTGCCCTTGAACCTGGCGATCGAGGCGACGCTCCTCGCCCTCCTCCTCCGGAGGCTCGGGAGACGACGTCTCGCCAACGTCCTCTTCGGGCTCGGGTTCGCCGTCCTCGTCGCCTCCTCCATCCCCGTCGTCGCGCAGGGTCTGGTGCGCGGCCTCGAAGGGCAGCACGCGCCGATGTCCGTCGAGACCACGCCGACAGCCGACGCGATCGTGCTGCTCGGCGGCGCGCTCGGGCCCGCCCGCCCGCCCCGCCTGTCCGCCGAGCTGACCGACGGCTCGGATCGCGTCCTCCACGCGGCCCGGCTCTACCGCGCGAAGAAGGCCCCCTTGGTGATCGCCTCCGGAGGCGCCGGGCCCGGCGGCGGCGACGAGCCGCCCGAGAGCAGGGACTTGGCCGACCTCCTCGTCGAGTGGGGCGTGCCTCGCGAGGCGATCCTCGAGGAGGGGGCCTCCGGCGACACGCACGAGAACGCCGTCGAGACGAAGCGCATCCTGGACGCGAGGGGCCTGAAGCGCGTCCTCCTCGTCACCTCGGCCCTGCACATGCCCCGGGCCGTCGCCGTCTTCCGACGGGCCGGCGTCGACGCGATCCCGTGCCCGACCGACTTCCTCGCCATCGAGCCCGCGCGCCGCACCGCGCTCGACTACCTGCCCGACGGCGAGGCGCTTCTCCACTCCACGGCCGCCACCCACGAGTGGATCGGGCGGCTCTGGTACCGCGTTCGCGGGTGGGAGTGACGTGACGGACGCGGGCTCAGAGCCTCCGGCCCGCGGGAACGCCCGTTCCACGCATGTCCCCGCGCTCCTTGCGGCGTCGGCCTGGGTCGCCTTGCTGGCCTTCTCGCTCGCGACCGCGGGGGCCGTCGATCCGTCCGCCGCGGCGGGC
>JAYTCP010000074.1:0-7051 GCA_043736435.1 Planctomycetia bacterium
GCATCGAGCCGCGCGCCGGAGAGCGCCGCAGCGACCTCCTCGTGCGCCTCCTCGAGCACCGCCCGCCGACCGTGGAGCCGAAGACCTTCGAGACCGAGGGGCTCCTCGAGGTCCTGCCGGACGGCTATGGGTTCCTCCGCAAGGCGGAGACGGCCTACGCCGCCACCCCCGAGGACGCCTACGTCCCCGCCGGGCTCCTGCGCCGCCACGGGCTGCTGACGGGCCACTGGCTCACGGCGGTCGCGCGCACGCCGCGCGCGGACGAGCGGTACCCCTGCGTGGTCGAGGTCACGGAGATCAACCACGAGGAGCCCGCCGCGCTCGCCAAGGTCGTGCCGTTCGACAAGCTCACGGTCACGCACCCCGACAGCCGGCTGCTCCTCGAGACGACCTCCGACGAGGTCTCCATGCGCCTCATGGACCTCTTCTGCCCCCTCGGGCGGGGCCAGCGCGGCCTCATCGTCTCGCCGCCGCGCGCGGGCAAGACGATCCTCATGACGCAGATCGCCGACAGCATCGCGCGCAACAGCCCGGAGGTGGAGATCGTCGTCCTGCTGCTCGACGAGCGGCCGGAGGAGGTCACCAACATGAAGCGGTCCGTGCGCGGCGAGGTGATCGGGTCCACGTTCGACCAGCCCGCCCACCGGCACATCCGCCTCGCCGAGCTCGTCATGGAGAAGGTGAAGCGCATGGTCGAGTTCGGGCGCCACGTGGTGCTCCTCCTCGACTCCCTCACCCGGCTCGGTCGCGCCTACAACAACGAGAGCGGGGGCACCGGCCGCCTGCTCACGGGCGGGCTCGAGGCCAGCGCGCTCACGAAGCCGAAGCGCTTCTTCGGCGCCGCGCGCAACATCGAGCACGGCGGGAGCCTCACGATCGTCGCGACGGCCCTCGTGGACACGGGCAGCCGCCTCGACCAGGTGATCTTCGAGGAGTTCAAGGGCTCGGGCAACATGGAGGTCGTGCTCTCGCGCGAGCTCGCGAACCAGCGCCTGTGGCCGGCCATCGACATCCCCAGGTCGGGCACGCGCAAGGAGGAGCTCCTCCTCCACCCCGAGGAGCAGCGCCGCATCACGGCGATCCGCCGCGCGATGTCGGGGCAGGAGGCGCCCGAGGCCCTGACCGAGATCCTCTCGCGCATGAAGAAGCACAAGACGAACGCCGAGTTCCTCATGAACATCGACCTCGGCTCGCTCTCGGCCGGCAGGGACGTGGAGTGACGTCGAGCGGGGGGGCGGCGGGGGCCGGCCTCGCGGCCGCGAGACGTCAGCGGGCGTGAAGTCGCCGTGTTCGCTCACGCGCCCACGATCCGTCAGCGCGGGAGGGGCATGGCGCGGTAGAGGTCGCGGTAGCGGAGCGTCCGCGCCACGTGGTGGCGGGTCTCGGAGAACCCCTCGCGACGCACGACCTCGGCGGCACCGACGTCGAGCGCGCGCATCCGCCACTGTCGGACGTGCGTGGCCCCCGCGTTGTAGGCCGCGAGCGCGAACGGCAGCTGACCGTCGAGCTGGTCGAGCAGGCGCCGCAGGTACCGCGCGCCGAGGCGCGCGTTCGTCGCCGCGTCGGTGAGGTCGATCCGGGCCGGGTCGAGGCCGAGGGCGCGGGCCTGCTCGGCGGCCGTCTCCGGGACCAGCTGGAGCAGGCCCACGGCGCCCGCGCGGCTGCGCACCGTGGGATTGCCGCTGCTCTCCGCCGCGGCGAGCCCGCGCAGGAGGTCGGGATCCACCCGGGCCTCGCGCGCCGCCGCGACGAGCACCGAGTCCACGGCGGACAGGTCGGGCGCGCCGCCCTCCAGGAGGGACGCGGCCTCGGCCCGCGAGCGCGGCAGGGTGCGTCCGAGCGCGAAGCCCAAGAGGGACGCCGCGAGGACGGCGACGATCGCGAACGTCGTGGAGCGCCGCGGATCGGACCCCCGCGCCCCCATCAGCTGCTGCCCCGGCTCGTCACCGGGCCGCCTCGGGCTGGCGCGCCCACCAGTCGACCCAGCGGTCGGCGATGGCCGACGCCTCGTCGCGCGACGTCGTCCGCTCGATGCGGCCGAAGGCGACGCCCGAGATGCGACGCAGGGCGACGTCGGCGTTGCGACGGATCACGGCGTCCTCGTCCCGGAGGGCCTTCAGCAGGACCGGCACGCCCTTCCGGTCGGTCTCGCCCTGGGCGTAGCCCGCGAGCGCCGCGGTGTCGTACCCGCGGCGGGTCAGCGCGTCGCGGTACCACGCGCGATCGCCGACCTTCCGGTGGGCGCGGTACCACGTCTCGTACTGGTCGGCGTTCGCCTCGTAGCCCTGGACGAGCATGGTCGTGCTGGTCAGCTCCTGGAGCGCGTCGAGCGCGTTCGGACGCAGGGGCTCCTCGGGCCGCCGGAGGATCGCGACGAGGTAGGGCACGGCGACCCCCTCGTTCTGCCGCGCGAGGCCGAGCGCGGCCTGGTCGACCACGTGGACGTCCGGGTCCTCGAGGTAGCGCCCGAGGGTCTCGCGCACGACGGGCCCCTCGAAGCGGCCGAGGGCGCGGAGTAGGCGGGCGCGCTTGGGGCCCTCCACCGTGTCGTTGACCAGGGCGTCCACGAGGACCTGCTCGGCGTACCCGCTCGCCATGGAGACGAGGGCGGCCTCGGCGGCCTGCTGGACCCCGGCGTCGGCGTCGTTGAGCATGTAGAACTGGAGGATGCGCGCGAAGTCGCGGTTGCCGGTGCGCGCCATGGCCTCGAGGGCCGCGGCACGGATGGGCGCGGCGTGCGGGCCCACCTCGCCGACGATCCGGACGAGGAGGGGCTGGACCGACGGGCCACCGATGCGCCCGAGGCCCTCGGCGACGGCGATGCGCACGCCCGTGTCGCCGTCGCGGTAGAGTTCCTGGAGCTTCCCGAGCATGGTGGCGTCGCCGAGGATCGCGAGGGAGCCCGCGGCGCGGACGCGCACGAGGGGCGCGGGGTCGACGAGGAGCGCCCGCAGACCCTGCTCGAAGACGGCGCCCAGGCGTGCGCGCACGGTCTCGTCCTTCGCGAGCGGCCCGGAGAGGAGCTGGCTCGCGGCGGTGGCGGCGGCCGAGCGGACGGCCGAGCGCGGATCGGCGAAGCCCTCGCGGATCCGGACCGGACCCGCGTCGGAGAGGATGCGGGCGAGCTCGTCCTGCGCCGCCGGGGAGGCGCTCTGCGCGAGGGCCTCGACCAGGGGCTCGGCGAGCTCGGCGCGGCGGAGGGCCGCGAGGCGCTGCGTGACGCGGGCCTCGACCGAGCCGAAGGCCTTCGCCGAGGTCGCCCACGCGAGCAGGTGCCTCGCCTCGGGGTCGGAGAGGTCCTGCGCGCCGAGCCGGTCGAGGTGGTCGAGGGCCTCGTGCCTCGCGGCGTCCGACGGCAGGTCGTCGAACGAGAACGCGATCATGTGGATCAGCGTGACCCGGCGCACCTCCGACTCGGCCGTCGAGAACAGCTCGGTCTGACGCTTGCGCCAGACTTCGGCGTCGGGGAACTCGTCGACGTCGCGGTAGTGCTGCCAGGCGCTCACGTCCTCGAGGGCGTCGAGCCGGCCGCGAAGGGTCTCGAAGCGCGGATCCTCCCGCGAGGGCGAGAGCAGGAGGCGCCGCTCCTGGTTGAACACGCCCACCTTGACCGCGAGGTGCTCGTCCGTGAGCGTGCGCTGGTCGTCGGCCTCCTGGAACAGGCCGGCGTCCTCGAGGCCCCCGACGAGGGCCTGGAAGCCGGGGACGGGGAGGATGTACGCGCCCTCCACCGGGTCGCCTCCCTCGGCGACGAACGACGCGCGACGGCGGCGGCCCTCGGCGTCCAGGGTCTCGAACACGACCCGCGCGTGGGGCAGGTCGGCGTCGGGGACGCCCGACAGGGTGCGCCGCGCGTGGAACGTGCCGAGGTTCTCCTGCCACCACTGCGCCCACGGCTTGGCCGACGACGACAGCTCGAGGCCGGACAGGCGGCGCAGCGTCACGAAGATGGGCTCGACGAGGCTGTGGTAGTCGAGGAAGTGGTCGCCGCCCACGGTCTCGATGAGCACGGACACGACGTCGCTGTCGAGCAGGCTCGCGATCGAGGGGTCGGGGACGTCGGCGCCGCCCCAGGCGAGGCCCACGGCGCTCGCGGCGCGCGGGAGCCGGTCCGGATGGAGCAGCCCGCGGCGACCGGAGAGCGCCGTCACGGTCTCGCGCTCGAAGGCGTTCTTGCGCTCGCGGCGGCAGACCTCGACCAGGGCGAGGGTCGCGTAGGCACGCTGACGCGCGTCGGCCTCGCGGACGAGCCGGTTCAGGCGGACGACGAGCGCGGGGTCGGCCGACGTGGCGAGGATGGAGGTCGCGCGCTTCGCGACGTCGGGATAGGGATCGCCCAGGGCGTCGATGAGCCGTTCCTGGGCGTCGGACGCCTTCAGGCGGGACAGGAGCTCCAGGCCCGCGATGCGCACGGCGCCCTGCCGTGCGGGCGCGTTCACGAGGCCGTCGATGCGCGGGCGGTCCTCGGTCGACACGCGCTCGGCGAGGAACTCCGTCGCGCGCTGGCGGAACATGGGCCGATCGAGGGTGAGGAAGGAGAACAGCCACTTCTTCGTGAGGGCCGCGTCGAGCTCGTAGGCCGCCTCGAAGAAGACCTCGAGCCGGTTGCCGCTCTGGCGCTCGGCGGCGGCGCGCAGGATCGCGGGCACGTGGACGGGCGAGCCCGCCTTGCCGAGGACCCACGCCGCGCCGGGGCGGCAGGCGGGGTCCCCTTTGTCGAGGGAGCGGAGGAGCGGTTCGACCGCGTCGGGGCCCATGAGGAGCAGGCTCTCCGCGGCCTTCACGCCGTCCTGGCCGGGCCACGTCGAGAGCTGCCGGATGAGGACCGAGACCGGGTCGTTGGCGCCGGGCGCGGGCTTCGAGCCCTTCCGCGGCGGAGGCTCTCCGGCCGGCGTGTCGGGGCCCGACGGGGACGCGGGGTCGTCGGGGGGCGCGAAGCGGAAGCCGCCTTCGCCGGGACGCTTCTTGGGGGGCGGCAGGCCGGGCGCGACGGGATCGTCCGCGGCCGACGCCAGCCGCGGGGCGAGCCCGGCCGGGACGGCGAAGCCCGCGAGAAGGGCCGCGAGCACGCAAAGACGAACGATCCGCATGACGTGCAGCATGACATCCCTTCGGGGGTTTCGAAGAGCCTCCGGAGGCGAGGTCACGGGGGCGTCACCCCCCAGACGAGGGATCCCCCGCCGCCGCCTCCCTCGCGCGCACGCGGGCCGCGAGCCCCCCCCACGCCGGGTCCGACAGGCCGAGGTCCCGCTCGACGAGCCCCCGGGCGACCGCGCGCGCCCGGGCGAGGAGGGGCAGGTCCTCTGGAAGGAGGGCCGCCGTGAAGCCCGGGCTCCCGTGCTGACGGGTGCCGAACAGATCCCCGGCCCCCCGGAGCCGCAGATCCTCCTCGGCGATCACGAAGCCGTCGTCGGTCGCTTCGAGCACGGCCAGGCGTTCGGGCATCCCCCCCTTCGACCGATCCATCAGCACGCACAGTCCGCCCGAGCGCCCGCGACCGACGCGCCCTCGCAGCTGGTGGAGCTGGGAGAGGCCGAACCGCTCGGCGTGCTCGACGACGAGCACGGTGGCGTTGGGGACGTCGATCCCCACCTCGATGACCACCGTCGCGACGAGCAGGTCCACCTCGCGGCGGCGGAACGCGTCGAGCGCCTCGTTGCGCGCGTCGGGCCGCATCTTCCCGTGCACGAGCCCGACGCGCCGGCCGGGCAGGGCCCGCTCCCACGCGTCGCGGCCCGCGGTGGCGTCGCGCAGGGCGGCGTTGTCCGACTCCTCCACCAGCGGGTACACCACGAAGGCCTGGTGCCCCGCGGCGAGCTCGGCCTTCACGCGGGCGACCACGCGCGCGCCGTCGAAGGGCCGCACGACCCACGTCTCGCGGGGGCCCCGGCCGGGCGGCGGCCCGTCGAGGATCGACACGTCGAGGTCGCCGTACACCACCATGGCGAGCGTGCGGGGGATGGGCGTCGCGGTCATGACGAGGCAGTGCGGCGCGGGGCCCTTCGTGACGAGCTCGCGCCGCTGCCGCACGCCGAACTTGTGCTGCTCGTCCACGACCACGAGCGCGAGGCGCGCGAACTCGACGTGCTTGGACAGCACCGCGTGGGTGCCGACGAGGAGATCCACCTCGCCCGCGGCCACGCGCCCGACGGCCTCCGCGCGCGCCTTGCCCCTCAGGCCCCCGTAGAGCCCCGTCACCCGCACCTGGCTGCCCGCGAGGATCCGTGACATCGTCGCCTCGTGCTGGCGCGCGAGCACCTCGGTGGGCGCCATGAACGCCGCCTGCGCCCCGTTCGCGACGGCCGCGAGGCAGGCGTAGGCCGCGACGAGGGTCTTCCCCGAGCCCACATCGCCCTGGAGGAGGCGGTTCATCGGAGTGGCGCGCGCGAGGTCGGCCCGCACCTCGGCCACCACCCGATCCTGCGCCGCGGTGAGCCGGAACGGGAAGCGCGACCGGATCCGGCGGTCGAGGGTGGGGGTGAAGCGGAACGCGAACCCCTCCCTTCGGCGCCGCTGCGCGCGGCGGCGCGCGAGCAGGAGCTCGTGCACGAGGAGCTCGTCGAACGCGAAGCGGCGCCGCGCGAGCTCCGCGTCGTGAAGGGCGTCGGGGAAGTGCATCCGACGCACGGCCTCGGAGAGGGTCGGCAGCCCCTCGGCGGCGCGGACGGCCTCGGGCAGCGGGTCCTCGAGCCCGCCCACGCGCGCGAGGGCCGCCCAGACGGCCAGCCGGATCCCTGCGGGCGACACCCCCGGCGTGGCCGGGTGCACCGGGACGAGGCGCCCGATCCCCGGGTGCGCGGCGTCGGGGTCGTCGGGCAGGCGCTCGACCGCGGGCGAGGCGAACTCGGCGCGCCCGGCGACGCGCTGGAGCCGCCCATGGAGGACCACCGTGACGCCCGGCGTGAGCGAGCGCGCGAGCCACGCCTGGTTGAACCACCGCGCGCGCACCTCGCCGGTGTCGTCGACGCCGGCCATCTCCACCACGCAGAGGCCCGCCCTCGCGCGCACGACGCGCGAGGAGAGGATGCGTCCGACCCACGTGGCCTCGCCC
>JAYTCP010000075.1:0-5371 GCA_043736435.1 Planctomycetia bacterium
CGCTTCGGTGCGAAGTTCTTGGCGAGGTCGAGAAACTCGTTCGTCGGGTCAGGCTCGTTGCCCGGCGTCAGTTTCGTCCCGAGCGCCTTGTCGATGCCCTGCGTGACCACCGGGCCGAGCTGCGCGCCCTGCCTGAGCGCGAACGCGACGCGCTGGCCGAAGCCTGCCTTGCCGGGGTGGGGGGGCTCGGCGGTCGGGCCGCCTCCCCCACCGAGCGCCTGCGGGATGGTCTTCCCAGCGACGATGCGGGAGATGAAGTCCGACGTCGGGCTCGAGAGCCACTTGAGCACCACGGCGTTGAGCGGACCGCGAATGCCAGCGTCGGCCGCCTCGGCGTTCGTGAGGTTCTGGTCCTTGGCGGCCTTCGCGCCCACCGCCCCCGTAGCGCGGAGCATCGGGCCCTGCCCGGTCAGGTTGGCGAAGATCGGATAGGAGATCGGGTTCGACTCAGGATCGTTGGGGTCGACGTTCGTCCCGAAGTCGAGGTTGCCGAGCGGGGTGCCAGGTCGCCCGCTCGGGCTCCCGGTGTAGGCCATGTTCACCGCACCCGTCACGCCCGCGAACGTGAACAGGCGCATGAACTGGCCGAGTCGCAGTTGGAACGCCTCGCTCTTGCCCTTCGCCTCCACGCCCGGGGAGAACGTCGCCTTGCGGCCCACCTCAGCCAGCGACTTCTTCTTCGCCACGACGAACGGCTGCGCGCCGAGGTCGCGGGCTGCCTCGGTGAATCGGTCCATCGCGCGGCCCGCGTACTGGCCGAGGCGGTTGACAAACTCGCGCCGCCCGTTCGGTGTGTCCTTTGCCAGCCCTGCCTTGAGCACATTCGTGTACGCCTCGTCGAGCACGAGACGCCCCGCCTCGTGGACGCGCTGGGACAGGCGACCGAGGGCATCGACGCCGAGTTTCGCGCCGCCCCACTCCTTGAGCACGCCTCCGACCGACCCCATGTTTGCGAGCCGGTCGCGCACGGACTTGAGCGTCCACTCCTCGCCACGCGCCCCACGCCACGACGCATCAGCCGACAGGCGCAGGGCCCGCTCGTTGAAGTCCTTGGGGCGACGCACGGTGTACTTGATCTGCTTGAACAGCCCGACGATGTTGTTGGCGATACCCGCCTGCGCGCCGAGTTTGCCGGGGATGTGCCCAGGCGCCGAGGCGGGGATCATCGAGTCGAGCATCAGGTTCCACACGTTGTCCGCGATGCCGGTCAGCGCCGCCGTGTTGAGCGCCTGAGCCACCACGAACTGATCGGCCGCCGCGTCGGTGCGGAGCGTCTGCCGCAACTCGGGCGCGAGGCTCTTGCGGACGTAGAGCGTCTCACCGGGCTGGACGAACGACTTGCCGTCCTTCACGATCAGGCGGCTCTGCGTGATCGGGAACGCCACGACGTCCTCGCCCTTAATCTTGGTCGGCGGCTTCCACATCCGGCTCTTGAGATCGGTGCGCTCCGCGTCGCCAGTCCGCACCATCTCCGCGTACATCTTCGGCTTGAGCCATTCGGAGTGGACGCGCTGGTAGGTGTTCTGGATCAGCGCGATGGGGTCGAAGTCGTACTTCGCCGCCCCGCCCGTGAACTCGCGCGAGAAGGCGTGCCCCTTGAGCATCGGCGCCTTGAGGCTACCCGTCGCCGTGCGGTAGACCGGGCGCGTCCCGCCGTCCTCAGTCGGCTCCATCGGCTTCATGTTCACGCGCAGGATGTCGCGCTCGTCAGACGTGAACAGGTCGGGGCCGCCGTCGTTGCGCTTGCGCCAGTCCTGGTACATGCGCTCCGGGCCGGGGAGCATATCGCCTTCGACGATGTTCGCCTTGTTCCACTCCGCGCGCCACGCCTCGGACTGGGACTTCCACTCGGGCGTCGCCATGTAGGAGTCGAGATCGGCCTGCGTGGCGAAGGGCGATCCCTCGGCGCCGATGACCGACCCGATTCGGTCCAACTTGTCCTCGATCCTCGCGCGCTCGACGTCGCTCGTGGACGTGGCGAGATCGGCCTCCAACTGCTTGCGCTTGGCGTTGAACTGGAACTCGCCCGCGGCGTGGCCGAACTTGGCGAGCGTCTCGGCGGTCGGGTTCTCCCCGAACACGCGCTCGACCCACACGGGCGCGACGAGGTGGGACGTCGTGCTCCCGTTGATGATGCCGCCCGCGTACCGCGCCGCGACAGGGGACGCGCGGTTCATCTTCGGGACGGTCTGCATCGTCACCCAGTCCGCGACACCACGCACCCCGCGCCCGATCGCCTTGGCGCCTGCCGCGATGGCGGGGCCAGCGGCTTCCGCGAACTGCTGTGCGCCGCCGAATCCAGACCCGAGGTAGATCCCACCCGGATCCTTGCGCGCCGCCGACTTCGGGACGCTGCGCTGCCCGTCGGGCGTGTCGACGATGAGCGAGCGGTCCGTCTCGCGGACCACCGTCCCCGTCACCGGGTCGCCCTCGCGCGTGGTGCCGACCACATCGGAGCCCTGCGGAATCACGTCGTCCCCGTAGTCGTCGGTGGCCCACCGCACGTCGGCGTCCTGTTGCGCCTTGCGCTCGGCCAGGATCTCGTCGATGCGGGCGCGGCTCTCCGCCTCGTGCTGCTCGCGGGCGCCCGGGGGCGCGTTGGCCCACCGCGCCTCTTCCTCCTCGACCCGTCGTCGTAGCGTTGCCTCGCCCAACTTGGCCTCGCCCACCACCGCGGGGTTGAGGGTGCGGTCGCCCTGCGCGTCGGACAGCACGCGCTCGACGAACTGCGTCTCGGTCCACCCCTCAAGGTCGAACCCCTCCTCGCGGGCGGCGTCCATGAGGCGCTGGACCGACTTCGACCGGCCGCCGCCGTTGGGCGCGACGAGCCCCGTCGTGCCCGACTCCTTGAGACGCAGGCCGTTCACCTCGCCGGTCAGGTTCGTGCCGGTCAGGTCGATGCCGCCCTCGCGGCGGACGAGTTGAGCGAGCCCTACGTTCTTGGTCGCCTCGGCCTCCAGCGTGTCGGCCGACTTGAGGCGGGGCTTGCGCTTCGTCCCGGCGAGGATGGTGCCCTCCTCCCTCGGGGCCACGGGCGCCTCCGGTGCGGCTTGTGCCTCCGCCACGTCCTTCGGGTGCGCTGCGCCAAGGCGGCCCCCGGTGCCGCGGACGTAGAACTTGTCGCCCTTGCCGAACACCGTGCGCCCGTCGGTCGTCTTGCCGATGGGGGAGAGGGTGGGCTCGGCCGCGGGCCCCGGCGGGCTCTGGCGGGCCGCGGCGGGCTCAGGAGGCGCCGGGGCGCCCAGCGGCCGGGAGAGCATCTCCGGGTCGCCGGGCTCCACGGCGGCCCGTGCCGCCTCGCGGGTGGCCTGCCCTTCGACGGCCGCCTCGCCCATCTCCAGCGCCTCCGTCTCGCGGCGGCCCGCCACCAGCGAGGCCGTCGGGTCCAGCCCCGCCTCCACCCGGTCCTGCACCGTGCGGGCGAATGCGGCCTTGTCCCGGGCGATGATCTCCCCGGCCGCGTCGTTCACCGACCGCCCCATCCCGCCCGCGAGCACCTCGTCGGTCACGAGGTCGGCGTCGTAGGTGCCACGCTTCGCCTTGGCGAGCTGCGCCTCGGCAACCTTCCCCGTCGCCCCCCCGGCGTGGATTTCCGCCCGTGCCGCCGCCTCATCGGCCGCGGTCCACGGCTTCGCGCCCGCCTCGGCCTTGGCTGTCTCCGCCCGGACCGCCCGCGCGCCGTCGTAGATGGGCCCTGCCAGCGCGTCCAGCCTCGCCCTGTACTGCGGAGGCACCTCGCCCGCCCGGCCCTTGATGTAGGCGATCTTGATGCCATGGGGCACGTCCTTGGCCGCCACGTCGAACATGGTGTTGAGCGCGAGGTTGATCGCAACCGTCTGGAAGTCGCCCTCGAGCAAGGCGCTGTGCACCGCCCCGCCCTGGATGTGCGGCGCCGCCGACTGTCCCAGGCCCTCCGCCGCGCCCTTCATGGCCCGCACGAACAGGGGGTTGGCGTTGCCGGCGGCGTTCGCCTTGGTCAACACCCGGGCCAGCCACGGGGCCGCCAGGCGGGCCGCGCCCTGCCCCCCGAGGCTCGCCAGCACCCCGTTGGCGAACTGAGTGGGCATGTCGTCGGGGGCCATCGCCGCGCTCGCCGTCCCGAACGTCGTCGCGTGGGTCAGGACGCGCCCGGTGCGGGTGGCGTTGAGCGCCTTGCCGGGTGCCGTGGCGGCGATGCCCCGGCCGATCTTCCCCCCGCCGCGGAGCATCCCGTAGGTGTCCCCCACGACCGGGCCGGCCTTGTCCGCGAACTCGAGCCCCGCCCGGATGTCGGGGTCCTCTCGCAGAAACTCCTCGGCCTGGTCGAGCGTCGGCGGAGTGTCGCCCACCAACCACTTCGGGAGCGCCGCGAGCACCGTGTCGGTCGCCTCGTAGATCGGCCGGGGGACGCCGCCGGGCCGCGCGTTGGACGTGTCCGGCACCTTGGAGTACGAGCCCCCGAGGCTGCCGACGCCCCGCTCCATGAGGTCTTGGAGCCCCCCCGCCACAGTGTCGACGCCCTTGACGACGGTGCCGCCGAGCGCGGCAGCGACCGTCTTCGCTCCTCTCCCAAACGAGGCGGGCGCACTCGGGCCTTCTCCCGAGGTGTCGGGCGTGGGCGCGTCGTCGCCCTCGGCTATCTTCAAGCGGAGCGGGGCCTCCACCTGACCGAACGGGACGGTGCTCGGCACTGAGGCGGGAGTCGGCGCGGTGGCGGTCGACGCTGCCCGGCGCGCTCGCACCCTGGACAGCACCTCGTCGAACTCGTCGGCCGGCGGAGCCCCGGCGCCACCGCCCTGGGAGCGTGCCCGGTTCAGCGCGTCGTCGAACTCATCAGGCATGGTGGACCGTCCAAGTCACAACGGCGATGATAGCGGACTCCTCCTCGACAATCGCCTCTTCCTGTTCCTCCTCCTCCCGAGACTTCCCGCGCCCACCCACGACGACGCTCGACTCCTCGACCACGGGCGGCACGACGACGGGCACCGTGTAGGTGCTCGCCCCGTACCAGACCATCGTCGGCCCGAAGCCGCGCGTCCCGGCCTGCTCGACGAGGGACCCTGTGTAGGTGACGGGGAGCATGGTCTAGGTGGGCTGGGTCGGGATCGGTCCGATGAGGCAGTCGTCCGCGCCCGCCGAGGTGAAGCGGAGCATGATGACGTTGCCGTTCAGGTCCGCCGCGGCGAGGTCGATCTTGTAGAGCCCGTTCCCGATCTCGGCCGCCGCGTTCGCGCACGCTCCGAGAGCCGCCCCGTCGAGCGACCGCTGGGCCGTGATCGTTAGGCCGGTCGCCGCGAGGTGGGTGGTCGCGTCGCGCATGAAGAAGGTGAACCCGGCGAGCGCCGTGTTCTTGGTGATGCGCTGCGGGAGGTCGGCCTGGATGGCGGCCAGC
>JAYTCP010000076.1:0-7097 GCA_043736435.1 Planctomycetia bacterium
CCTGGCCGTCCCGCGCGCGGCCGGACGCCGTCTCTGGTCCGACAAGCTCGCGACGTGGACGTACTGGCTCCAGATCTTCGGGTTCACGACGATGTTCGCCGTCCTGTCCATCTCGGGCCTCCAGCAGGGCTCGATGCAGCAGTACGGGCAGGTGCCCTTCATCGACGGCCTCGACGCCGTGAAGCCGCTCTGGCTCGCGCGCACCTTCGGCGGGACGCTGATGGACGTCGGCCTCGCTCTCTTCGCCTTCAACGTCGCCATGACCGCCCGTCGGGCGAGGTCGACGGGCAACCCCCTCTCCCCGGGCCCTGGCGGCCCGGGCCCGGCCTACTAGGAAGGTGGCGCCCATGCGAGCCCTCGAGACGCCCAAGAGCATCGCCCTCCTCGCCGGAGGCCTCTGCTACACCATCGCGCTGTTCGCGATCGTCCTCATGCCCGAGCTCCTGACCACGCAGTCCGATCCGAAGGTCGTCGGCGCGGACGGCATCGCGCGGGACGTGCCGCCGTACACGGCCGCGCAGCAGCGCGGCCGCGACACGTACGGGAAGCAGATCTGCTGGCACTGCCACAGCCAGTTCGTCCGCCCGGTGAACGAGGAGGACAAGCGGTGGGGGCCGGTCTCCCAGACGGGCGAGTACGCGTTCGACACCCCGCACTTCTTCGGCACGCGCCGCACGGGCCCCGACCTCCACCGCGAGGGCGGCCTCCGGCCCGACGACTGGCACGCCGCGCACTTCTTCAACCCGCGCTGGACCGTGCCCGCGAGCGTGATGCCGGCCTTCCCCTGGCTGTTCTACGACGAGCCCCGCTCCGCCAAGGTGCGCGAGGCCCTGTCCGTGCTCGACACGAACGGCGACGGCATCATCTCGACGAAGATCGGCGACGACGGCACCGATCCGAACGACGCCGTGCGCGACCTGCGCCGGCTCGTCTCGAGCCAGGACCGGGCGACGAGGCTCGACATGCGCGGCGTGCGCCCGCCGTCGCGGGCCGGAGAGGCCGCGCCCGATCCGATGCTCTACGCCGAGACGGAGGACACCGCCGACGGCCTCGTGACCTCGTACGACGCAGGCCCGCGCCCGACGGACGAGTGCGTCGACCTGATCGGCTACATGCAGCGTCTGGGCACGACGATCGGGGCCTGGCGCCCCGTGGCCTACGCACCGACGCCGAACCGCGCCTCGCCCTTCGACGACGCCGACCCGCGTCCGCGCCGCTCGCCCGCGATGCGCGCGTACGGATTCCTCCGCAAGGACGCCGCCAAGTCGAAGGCCGCGGACGACGCCCTGGCCGCGTGGAAGGCCGCCGCGAAGGCCTGGGACGCCGAGCACCCGATCCTCGCCCGGCGCCTGGTGAAGGGCGGCGAGCTCTTCGTGAAGCACTGCGCCGGCTGCCACGGCGACGAGGGCCGTGGCAACGGCGACGCGGCCGCGACCATGCTCGTGCGCCCGCGCGACTTCACGCTCGGCCAGTACCGCTACCGCAGCACGCCCGTGGGCTTCCTGCCGACCGACGGCGACCTCTACCGCACGCTGCACCGCGGCCTGCCGGGCTCGTCGATGCCCCCGTTCAAGGAGCTGGCCGACGAGCAGCTGTGGCTGCTCGTGGACTACGTGAAGGCGCTGTTCGAGGGCGACAAGAAGTTCAACGAGCGGGCCCAGGTGGCGCCGTCGAGCCCGCAGCGCTTCGACCCCTCGCCCGACAAGGAGCTCGCCCGCGGCCGGGCGATCTACCTCACGCTCCAGTGCTACAACTGCCACGGTCTGCAGGGCCGCGGCGACGGTCCCGGCTGGGCCGACACCGGCTCCGACTACGGCGGCCGGCTGCGTCCGCGGGACCTGCGTCCGCGGCTCGAGCCCAAGGACGGCCCCGAGGTCTACGGCCTCCTCGGCCGTCACCTCGAGCGCTTCTTCGGGAAGGAGGCCTGGAAGGGCCTTTCCGAGGGCGCCGCCTGGAAGGGGCTCGCCCCGACGGACGCGGCCAAGCAGAAGGACTTCATGCTCTTCCTGCTGGGCACCAAGGGACGCCTGATCTCCGTCCTCGGGGAGGAGGCGGTCCAGACGGCGCTGGGCGACCGGTACAAGAAGCTCTTCGAGCGCGGCCTCGACCCGCTCGAGGACATCCGGATGGTCTGCGCCACGGAGAAGGACAAGCCGGCCCTGCGCTTCCGCGGCGGCGCGGCCCCGGAAGACCTCTACCGGACGATCATGACGGGTCTCGACGGCTCGCCCATGAAGTCGCAGGTGAACGACTTCTGGATGAAGACCGAGGTCAAGCTGGCCGGCCGCGACGCCGACAAGTCGCTCGGCCGCTTCGACAAGCGCTTCCTGTGGACCCAGAGGGCTCCCACGGGCGACGCGGCGAAGGATGCCGGCGAGAAGAAGAAGCTCGCCGTGCTCACCAACGATCCGGCCCTCCGCGAAGTGGGCGTGCTCGTCCAGAAGAACGACAAGGGCGAGGACGAGGAGTACCTCTTCGTCCAGCCGGGCGACGACTGGGCCGTCGTCCACTACGTCATGTGGCTCGCCTGCATCCCGCAACAGCGCGCGGGGAACTGAGCCGGAGGACGCGTTCCCATGCGCGGCGGGGTCTTCCCCGCCGCGCTTCCATCGCTGGGCCGCGGCGCGCCCGGGCCCGGGGTCACGTGGCCGAGGCCTGCGCGTCGAGCAGCGAGATGGCATGTGCGGCGGCGAGCTCGACGTCCGAGCACACGTTCGCCGGGAGGACGGTCGCGAGCACGCCCGCGTCGCGGAGGCGCGCGAAGCGCTCGCGCGTCACGCCTGCCAGCACGAGCGCCCGCCCGTTCGCCACCAGCCGGCGGGCCAGCACCTCGAGCTCGATCATGGCGTCCCGGTCGAGGGTCTCGACGCCCACGACGTCGAGCACCACCACACGCACGGACTCGTCGAGCCGGTCGGCCCAAAGCGTCAGGTCCGGCATGCGCACGCGACGGCCGAACCGCTTCGCCTCGGACGTGATGTGGAACAGGGAGACGCCGCGCGGCAGGGACGCGTGGAGGCTGCCCCCGTGGTCCTCGTCGCTCACGGTCGAGGCGATCGGGCTCCAGAGGTCCACCACGACGATCCAGAGGAAGAACACGCACGCCGGGACCATCGACCACCGTGGAACGTGGTCGAACGCGAAGGTGCCGACCCCCGCTCCGAGCGCGAAGCTCAGCACGATGCTCGCCAGGAGCAGGAGCCGCCACCCGGAGGCGAAGGTCCCCTGGCCGGGGGGCCCCTGCCCGGCCTCCCGCCGGCGCAGGGCCCAGATGGCGGTCTCGTGGCCGAGGTCGGTGAGGACACCCGTCACGTGCGTCGTGCGCACCACCCCGCCGCTGATCCGCGTGATCGTGGCGTTCTGGAGCCCCATGGCGAAGGACGGCAGAAGCGTGAGCCAGAGCGCCGCCGTCTCCTGGTGCAGGTCGCCGAGGGCGTTCCAGTCGATGAGGAGGGCGAAGGCCGCGAGCAGCGCGCACTCGACCGCCATGGGCAGCACGAAGATGGACGCCCAGCGCCGGCGGCGGCCGACCTCGGTCAGGATGCCGGAGACCGCCGCCCCGGCGGCGAACACGGCGAGAAGGGCCGCCAGGTAACCCCCCGCGAGCCATCGTCCCTCCGCGACGTCGCGGCCGAACTGCGATGCGGTCCCGGTGACGTGGCTCGACGCCTGTCCGCACGTGAGCAGGGTGAGGATGTTCGTGTAGCCCGCGATCCACGAGAGCGTGACCGAGAGCCGGGCCTGCTGGCGGAAGGTGTGAGCTTGGTGGGCGAACATGGGGCAGGTGACTGGGGCGCGGACGGCGCGGGGGCGATCCGGGCCGTAGTCCCTTCGTAGGGGGGCGTACCATGCGGAACCCCCCGGCGCGAAGGATGTACCCATCCCATCGGAGGCGAGGAGGAGGGAGTGGAGCCCGCCGCCGGGAGGAGGCCCGGATCGCGCCGGATCTCCGGGAACCGGGGGCCGGCCCCAGCCGTCCAAGACCCACGGGAGGGCCGTCGGTCCCCGGGCAGACCCGGAGGCGGAGCGCCGGTACATTCCTCCTCTCCCCCCCCTCGCCGAGGACATCGATGCCCCGTCTCGCACGGTTCCTGCCGCTGGCCCTGCTGCCCGCCGCGCTCGTCGCTCTCGTCCCGCCGCCCGTCGCCCGCGCCGAGGAGGTCGTCAAGGCCGATGAGCGCGTCGCCTTCGCGCGCGACCAGGTCTACCCGGCGCTGGTCAACATCGCGGTCGTCTCGAAGTCGTTCTCCGGGGGCCGTCTCGAGCGCTTTCCCTCGGCCGGCTCCGGCGTCATCGTGAGCCCCGCGGGGCACGTCCTGACCAACTACCACGTGGCCGGCGAGGCCACGCGGCTGCAGTGCCGCCTGCCGAGCAACGAGCAGATCGACGCCGAGGTGGTCGCCCACGACCCCTTGACCGACCTCTCGGTGCTGCGCCTGCGTCTCGAGACGCGCAAGGACCGCAACCTGCCCATCCCGTTCGCCAAGATCGGCGACTCGAGCCGCCTCGCGGTGGGCCAGCCCATCATCGCCATGGGCAACCCGCTCACGCTCTCGTCGTCGATGACCCTCGGCGTCGTGTGCAACCCGAGCCGCGTCTTCACCTCGTTCACCGGCGCCGACATGGACGACATGGACCTCGGCGACGGCCAGGTCACGGGCCTGTTCACGAAGTGGATCCAGCACGACGCCCTCATCCTCCCGGGCAACAGCGGCGGCCCGCTGGTGAACCTCCAGGGCGAGGTGGTCGGCATCAACGAGCTCGGGGGCTCCGGGGTCGGCTTCGCCATCCCGAGCAACCTCGCGGCCCACGTCCTCAACCAGTCCCTCACGTACGGCGAGGTCCGCCGCGGCTGGTTCGGGCTGACGATCTACCCCGTCGACAAGATGGGCCGCAAGAGGGGTGCGCTCGTCTCCGCGGTCCAGCCCGGAGGCCCCGCCGAGAAGGCCGGCCTCGTCCCCGGCGACGTGATGCTCACCCTCGACGGCAAGCCCATCGACGCGGCCTACTTCGAGGACGTGCCCCCCCTCTACAAGCGCCTCGCCGACTTCGAGGCCGGGACCGTCGTGAAGGTCGCCTACCTGCGCGGCACCGAGGAGCGCACCGCCGACCTCGGCGTGACGCGCATGGAGCGCTACCTGGGCGACGAGCACGAGATCAAGAACCTCGGCCTCTCCGTCCGCGAGATCACGGGCCCCATGGCCCTCTTCCGCCGGTGGCCCGACGCGAACGGCGTGTACGTGACCGGCGTGCGCCCCGGCTTCCCGGCCGACGACGCCAAGCCCGGCATCCAGGGCGGCGACGTCGTCCTCGACCTCGACGGCAAGCCGATCACGACCTACGCCTCCTTCCAGCAGGTGGCCGACGCCCTCGGCAAGAAGCCCGGCGTCCGCGTCCGCATGCGTCGCGGCAACGACGACCTGATCACGGTCCTCGACACGAGCAAGAAGCCGCCGGAGTCGCTCGGGGCCGAGCTCCCCAAGGCATGGCTCGGCGTCGCCACGCAGGTGGTGACCCCCGACGTGGCCACCGCGCTCGGCGCGAAGGACCTCCGCGGGTTCCGCATCACGCAGGTCTACCCCGGGACCATGGCCGCGAAGGCGGGCCTCGCGGTCGGCGACGTGCTGACGGCCATGAACGGCTCCGCCCTCAACGCCTCGCGCATCCAGGACGCCGAGGTGCTCAAGCGCCGCATCGAGGTGATGAGCGTCGGCGAGGTGGCCGAGTTCAAGGTGGTGCGCGCCGGCGCGGACCTCTCGCTCAAGGTCGACCTCGAGGAGACCCCGGGCACCGCGTCGGAGGCCAAGACCGCCACCGAGAGCGAGCTCGAGTACAAGGTCCGCTCGATCGTCTTCCTCGACCGGATCGAGAACCGGTGGAGCCTCGACCAGAAGGGCGTGCTCGTCACCGAGGTCACGCGTGGCGGCTGGGCGGCCCTCTCGGGCCTGGCGAGCGGCGACCTGATCCTCCGGATCCAGGAGCAGCCCATCGACGACATCCCGGCGTTCGAGGCCATGGCGAAGAAGAACAAGGAGACGCGTCCCGCGACCGTGTCCATCTTCGTGCGCCGCGGCTACCGCACGCACTACGTCTTCGTCCAGCCCGACATGAAGGAGCGCAAGTGAACCCCCTCCTCCGCCGCCTGACCGTCCTGCCCGTCCTCGGGGCCCTCGTCGCGCTCGCCCCGTCCGCCGCCCTCGCGGCCGACGCCGAGCCCGCGTACGAGGCCCTGCTCGCCGCGAAGGCGCCGGCCATCGTCTCCGTGAAGTTCGTGCTCAAGACCCGCATGACCATGGGCGGACAGTCCCAGGACGACGAGTCCAACCAGGAGATCCGGGGCGTCGTCGTCGATCCGAACGGCCTCGTGATGGTCGCCAACGAAGGCTTCGACGGCGGCTCGTCCATGATGCGCACGATGATCAAGCAGCGCGGCGGCGAACTGACCACCTCGCCGACGGGCCTCGTCGTCCTCTACGGGAACGAGGCCGTGGAGCACCCGGCCGTCATCGTCGCGCGCGACAGCACGCTCGGCGTCGCGTTCGTCCAGGTGATGGACGCCGAGGCCGCCAAGCTGCCCGCCATCGACCTCGCGCAGGGCGCCGACCCGAAGGTCGGGCAGGCGCTGTTCGGTGTGACCCGCAAGGGACGCGGCTTCGACTGCGCGCCCGCCATCGACCGTCTGTTCGTCACCGGGAGGATCGAGAAGCCGCGCGCGGCGTGGTCGGTCTCCGGCGCGTTCGGCGGGATGGGGCTCCCCGTCTACGACGCGGGCGGCAGGCCCGTCGGCGTGCTCTCCCGGGTGGAGGCCTCGGAAGGGGTGGAAGGTCACGGGGGGCGCGGGGGGCTCGGCGGGATGATGTCCGGGCTCGCCTCCGCCGCCGAGGGTACCTGCGTGCTGCCGCTCTCCGCCGTGTCGAAGGTCCTCGAGCAGGCCCGCAAGCGCGTGCCCGAGGCCGTCGCCAAGGCGAAGGAGGCCGCGGCCCAAAGGGACGGCGACGCGCCCAAGGATGGGGCGCCCAAGGCTCCGGACGCCCCGAAGGCTCCGGACGCCCCGAAGGCTCCGGACGCCCCGAAGGCTCCGGACGCCCCGAAGGCCC
>JAYTCP010000077.1:0-2073 GCA_043736435.1 Planctomycetia bacterium
CTCCGAGGCGTTGGCGAGGTTGAGCGAGACACGGCTCGAGCCGAGCACCTTCTTCGCGCGCACGAAGGTGCGGTACCGGTGGTTGCGCCCCCGCCCGAGCCAGCGCTGGACGCGGTCGGGGACGCGGTCCCACCCGAACCCGTAGCATTCGACGGCGACCCCGCGCCGCCGGAGGTCGTGGATCACCGCGGGGCGGTCGCCGTGGGGTCGGCCGACGAAGGAGACGTCGATCGAGCGAGGCGACTCGGGCGCGAAGCCCCGATGCCACGGGGAGACCGCCCATTGCGACAGGTGCACCCGCGCCCCCTCCGCCCGGTAGCGCGCGACGCTTTGCGCGTGGGTCGTCACGAACAGGGCATACGACCGCAGCCTCGGCCGGATGAACCCCTCGAACCGCCACGAGGAGTCCGCGTCGAACTCGACCGTCGCGACACCCCGCCGCGTGGCGTCGCCCAGCGCGTCGAGGCCGACGTCGAGCTCGGGCGTCAGCGGCACGTGGACGAGCAGCGCCGGCGGCCGCTTGCGCAAGAGGTCCGCGAAGCGCGAGCGCATCCCCTCCGCGCCGTGCTTTTGCACCTCCACGTCCACGAAGAACGGCCGGGCGAGGAGCCTCGGGTGCTCCTCGAGCCCCGTCCACACGTTGAGGAACTCGTGGGCGTGGTCGAGCTCGGGGTTCCCGTAGTCGCGCAGGCATCCGACGTAGAGCGTGTCGATGGGAGGGGCCACCCCCGGCGCCCCCTACTTCCCGGTCAGGGTCAGCACGCCCGACCACGGGGTCGGCGCGCGGCCCGCCTTCATGTCGGTGACCAGCGCCCCCAGCCAACGGCACGGGCCGTCGCCCGGCCGCAGCCGCTCGGCGCTGGCGAGCGCACGGTCGGCGGCGGCGAGATCGCCGGCCCGCGCCGCGTCGGCGGCACGGGCGAACGCCTCCACGTGCGCGATCAGGTCGGGGGTGGCGCGTTCCCGCGTCGCGAGCAGCTCGTGGACGAGCACGGGCTCGTCCCAGCCGACGACCACGATGCGCGCGAGCGGCTTCGTGACCACGGAGGCCTTCGCGGCCTCGGCGGTGGTCGGGCCCACGAGGATCGTGGTGCCGAAGACCTTGTTCGAGCCCTCGAGGCGGCTCGCGAGGTTCACCGTGTCGCCCATCACCGTGTAGTCGAAGCGCTGCTCGCTGCCCATGTTGCCGACGACGGCCGGCCCCGAGTTCACCCCGATCCGGACGTGGAACTCGGCCAGGCCCATCCCCTTCCAGAGGGGGTCGAGGGCCGCGAGCCCGTCGATCACGGCGAGCGCCGTCCGGCAGGCGCGCACGGCGTGGTCGTCCATGGGGATCGGGTCGCCGTAGAAGGCCACCACGGCGTCGCCGATGAACTTGTCGACCACGCCGCCCTGGGCGAAGACGGCATCGCAATGCGCCGTCAGGTACCGGTTGAGGAGCTCGACGAGCTGCTCGGGCCGGAGCTTGCGCGAGTGGGTCGTGAAGCCCGCGACGTCGCTGAAGAGGATCGAGAGCTCGCGGCGCGTGCCGCCCAGGTGGAGCAGCGACGGGTCGGCCTTGAGCGACTCGATGACCGACGGCGCGAGGTAGCGCGAGAACGTCGACTCGAGCCAGCGGTTGTAGCGCCCCTCCGTGAGCTGCTTCCACGCCATGGTCGCGCCCCAGGCGAGGAGCGTCCCGACGACGGGGGTCGCGAGGTCGAACACGGTGCCCGCGTGGAACGTCGCGAAGGCGAAGGCGATCACGGCGCCGCCGACGGCGAGCGGGACCAGCTGCGGGAGCCAGCGGCCGCGCAGCGCGGCGACGCCGGCCCCCACGAGCGTCGTGGCCAGCAGCAGCACGAGCGCGTTGCCGAGCCAAGACACCCGCACCCGGCCGCCGCCGTTCAGGAGGTCGTCGAGGATCGTCGCCTGGACCTCGGGCCCGTCGTGGACGCCGCTCATGGGCGTGGCGATCACGTCCTTCAGCCCGGACAGGTTGACGCCCCAGACCACGATCTTCCCGGCGAGCGCCTTCCGGGCCGCTTCGGGGAACACCTTCGTCTCGTACTCCTCCCGCGACCACGCCAGCAG
>JAYTCP010000078.1:0-2608 GCA_043736435.1 Planctomycetia bacterium
CAGAACATCGACACCCTGCACGAGGACGCGGGCTCGCACGCCATGGTGAAGGTGCACGGAAGCGCCGACCGCGTGCGGTGCACGCGGCGCCGGTGCGGCAACGCATCGCCCGCCGGTTCGGTCCCGCGGTCGTCGATCGACATGGCGGCGTTCCTCGCGGCGCCGTCCGCCGAGACCCTCCCGCGCTGCGCCGCCTGCGGCGCGGTGCTGCGGCAGCACGTGCTGTGGTTCGACGAGACCTACGACTCCCACGACGACTACTGCTTCCTCCGCGCGCGCCGCGCCGCCGACGCGTGCGATCGCCTCCTCTTCGTGGGCACCTCCTTCGCGGTGGGCGCGACCGACGCGTTCCTCCGCAGCGCGCGGTTCGCGGGCGCACGCGTGATGTCGATCGACCCCGGGGAGCACCGCGCGCCCTCCTGGGTCGAGCAGGTGACGGCGAAGGCCGAGGAGGTGCTGCCGGCCGCCTGCGCGGCTCTCTGCGCGGACTGACGCGAGCCGGCCACGTCGAGGAGGGAGGGCTGGGCGGAACGGGCGGGGGCAACCACACCCCTCCCCCCCCGGGCGGATACAAGGAAGGGGTCGCGTCGAGCCCCACGGGCCGACCTCGGAGGACCTTCCCATGGCGAGCAAGATCCAGATCGGCATCCCGGACGCGGATCGCGCGGAGATCGCGGGGGGGCTCGGCAAGCTCCTGGCCGACACGTACAGCCTCTATCTCAAGACCCACAACTTCCACTGGAACGTGACGGGTCCCATGTTCCAGACGTTACACCTCATGTTCGAGACGCAGTACAACGAGCTCGCCCTCGCGGTGGACCTCGTCGCCGAGCGCATCCGCGCGCTGGGCCACCCCGCGCCCGGCAGCTATGCCGACTTCGCGCGGCTGAGCTCGATCAAGGACGCGCCCGGCGTCCCGAAGGCGACGGACATGATCCAGCTCCTCGTCGAGGGCCAGGAGGCCGTCGTCCGCACGGCCCGGTCGCTGTTCCCCGCCGTCGAGAGGGCCCACGACGAGGCGACGGCCGACCTCCTCACGCAGCGCATCCAGCTCCACGAGAAGACCGCCTGGATGCTCCGCAGCCTGCTCGAGTAAGGCAGGCCGGACGGATCCCGAGGAGGGCGACGGGCCGGAAGGGTCGTCGCCCTCTTCGCGTCAGCGCGTCCGGTCGGGCCTCGGCGGGAAGGGAGGCACGGACGGAGCGGGCGGAGCCGGCGGCGGCTTCGGGAGTGTCGGGGGCGGCGGGGGCGGCGGCGGCGGGGGCACCGGCGGAGGGGTCGCGCCCGTGGGCGTGCCTCCCGGCGGGGAGGCGACGGTCGTGGAGGGGCTCGAAGCCCGGGAGCCCTCGGGCGCGCCGAGGAGCGTCCCGAAGTACTCGGGCATCTGGACGCCGCCCACGTCGCGCATGATCTGGAGCGCGGGGGGCAGCGCGCCCGCGAGGCTGCGAATGAAGCCCGCAGCGCCGCCCTTCCCGTCGGCCGAGCCGCCGTCCCACACGATCACCTTGTCGAACTTGATGTTGCTGATCGCCTTGGCGGTCGTGTCGGCGAGGTGGTCGAGGTGCTCGAGCATGAGCATCTGGAACGCCTGCTGCGAGCCGCCGCAGGCCTCGACGACGCGGCGGAAGCCCTCGCCCTTCTTTGCGAGGATCTCGTACTGGCCCTTCGCCTCGGCCTCGAGCTTCGCGAAGATCGCGCTCGCCTGGCCCTCGGCCTCGATCCGGGTCATGGCCGCCGTGGCCTCGGCGTCGACGATCTGCTTGGCCTTCGAGGCCTTCGCGACGGCCTCGAGCTCGGCGCGCTTCTCCTGCTCGATCTTGTTCGAGAGCGACTCGGCCGTCTTCGCCTCGGCGTTGTACTGGGCCTGGCGCACGAAGGCATCGGCCTCGCGCTTGCGCGTCTCGGCGCGCTGGTAGTTGTCGGCCTCGACGACGCGGAGGTTCGCCTCCGCGGTGGCGACCTCGGCCTTCGCCTTGTTCTCGCCCGTGACGGCCTTCGCGTTCGCCTCGGCGACGGCGATGCGCATCTGGCGCTCGGCCTCCTTGACCTGGGCCTCCTGCTCGTAGGCCGCGGCCCGCTGGCCGACCTGCTTCTCCTTCTCGAGCTCGGCGATGCGGACCATCCGCTCCCGCTCGGCCTGCTTCACGCCGATCTCCTGGAGCTTCTCGGCGTCGGCCACCTGGATCTGACGCTCGCGCTGCGCCGACGCGACGCCGATGGCGCCGGTCTTCTCCTGGACGGCCACGTCGATGCCGGCCTGCTGGATGGCGGTGGCCGCCGCCTTGCGGCCGATGGCCTCGATGTAGCCGCTCTCGTCCGTGATGTCCGTGATGTTCACGTTGATCAGGACGAGGCCGATCTTGCGCAGCTCGGGCTCGAGCGACTTCAGGATGCTCTCGAGGAACTTGTCTCGGTCCCGGTTGATCTCCTCGATGCCCATGGACGCGATGACCTGGCGCAGCTGGCCGAAGATGATGTCCTCGGACTGGCGCATGATCTGCGCGTTCTCGAGCCCGAGCAGGCGGATCGCCGCGTTCTGCATCGTGGCGTCGTCGGTCCCGATGGCGACGGTGAACACGCTCGGCACGTTCACGCGGATGTTCTCGGC
>JAYTCP010000079.1:0-16218 GCA_043736435.1 Planctomycetia bacterium
CCTCCCTCCGGTTGCGTCACGCGCAGCGCGCGCGACACGCGACGGAAGGCACCCCTGCGTCCGTGGGACGCGGGACCCGGAAGCAGCCTTGCCTCGGGACAGGGCACCGGCCGACACTCGACACCGGAGTGTTCGTCGATGGCGCCCGCGGGTCGGTCTTCTGGCTCCCGGATCGTCCTCTCCCTGCGCCTTCCCACGGTCGGTTCGCACCGACGCGCAGTGGCTCGGATCGGGCTCACGCCCGATCTCGTCGCAGGGTTCGTCCCCGGTTACAGCGGCGGGTCCGCGGGGGATTTTCACCCCACTTCCGCGTCCCCGGTCCTCGCAACGCACGAGGCCGGTGGGACGCTGGACCCACGGGTCAAGAAGGAAAAGAGCCTCGGCAGCATACGACAAGGCCGGGCGGGCGGAACCATCCGCCCGTGCCCCGCGCCGAGACCGTCGGACGCGCCGCGACCTCCGACCCCCGGGCGGAGGTTGACCTTCGCCGATCGTCCCGCACAATCCTCGCTCCGACGTGGCGCCTGGGGCTGTAGCTCAGTTGGCAGAGCGCGTGAATGGCATTCACGAGGCCAGGGGTTCGAATCCCCTCAGCTCCACCACCTCCACACCGTCGGTGCCAAGACTCCCGGCGGGCCGTGCCCGGGCGGGGGGGCACCGTGGAGGGGATCTCCGCGCGCGCAAGTCCTCCCCACCGGAAGGGGGCCCGACCGATGAAGTACGCAGCCCGGATGGATCGCCTCGGCACGGAGACCGCCTTCGAGGTCCTCGCCAAGGCGAAGCGCCTCGAGGCCGAGGGGAAGAGCATCGTCCACCTCGAGATCGGGCAGCCCGACTTCTCGACGCCTGCCCACGTCGTCGAGGCCGCGGTGAAGGCGCTGCGCGACGGCCACACGGGCTACACGCCCGCGCCCGGGCTCATCGAGATCCGCGAGGCGATCGCCGAGCACACGGAGCGGACGATCGGCGTCAAGACGCACCCCGACGAGGTCGTCGTGACGCCGGGCGCCAAGCCGATCATGTTCTACGCCTTCCTCGCCTTCGTCGAGCCGGGCGACGAGGTGATCTACCCGAACCCGGGGTTCCCGATCTACGAGTCGATGCTCGACTTCGTGGAGGCGAAGCGCGTCCCGCTCGCGCTCACGGCCGCGAACGGCTTTCGCGTCGATCCCGCGATGCTCGAGCGCCTGGTGACGCCGCGCACGCGCCTGCTGATCCTGAACACGCCGGGCAATCCCACGGGCGGGATCGTCGCGCCGGAAGACCTCCCCGCCATCGCCGCGATCTGCCGCCGCTTCCCCGACCTGATCGTGCTGTCCGACGAGATCTACTCCCGGATCCTCTTCGGGGGCCGCCACGCCTCCATCGCGGCAGAGGAGGGCATGCGCGAGAAGACGGTGATCCTCGACGGGTTCAGCAAGACGTACGCCATGACGGGCTGGCGCCTCGGCTACGGCGTGATGCCGAAGGAGTGCGCCTCCCGCTTCTCGCGCCTCATGGTGAACAGCAACAGCTGCACGGCCAATTTCGTCCAGCGCGCGGGCGTCGCTGCGCTCCGCGGGCCGCAGGACGCGGTCACCGCCATGGTGGCCGAGTTCCGCCGTCGGCGGGACGCGATCGTGGACGGGCTCAACGCCATCCCCGGCTTCGAGGTGAAGCGCCCGGAGGGGGCCTTCTACGTCTTCCCGAGGACGTCGGGGACGGGCCTCTTAAGCAACGACCTCGCCAACCGGCTCCTGTACGACGCAGGCGTCGCCTGCCTGTCGGGCACGTGCTTCGGCGCGAACGGCGAGGGCTTCCTGCGCTTCTCGTTCGCGAACAGCCTCGAGAACATCGAGGAGGCCCTCCGCCGCATCCGCAAGGTCCTGGCGCCGGTCAAGGCCTGATCCGTCGGCGGACGGCGCGCACGGTGGGTAGGATCGTGGGCGCGCGGTCCCCCCGCGCCCGGAGTGCCATGGCCCGTCGCGTCGCCGCCCTCGTCCTCGGGTGCTCGCTGTCGGCGTTCCTGAGCGCTCGCGCGGGCGACCCCGTCGAGCCCCTGCGCCTCGAACGTCTCCTCGGCCCGGACGCGATCGCCTGCGTTCGGATCGACACCCGGCTCGCGACGTGGGAGGGGCCCGTCCGCGCGACGGCGATGGGGCGGCTCGCCGCGGAGCCCGAGGTCGCGCAAGCGCTGGAGCCGGTGTGGCGCGCCGCCGCCGCGGCGTTCGCCCCGTCCCTCGAGTTCAAGAACGCGACCCCGACCGCTGTCCCGCGGGCGCTCCGCTGGGTGCTCGCGGCGCTCCGAGGCCTTTCGGGAGAGCTGTCGGTCGCGTGGCGCGACGGGCCCTCGGGCGAGCCGCCGCGCCTCGCCGCATTGCTCGACTTTGGCTCCCGCCTCTCGGAGGCGGTGGCCTTCCTCGAGGAGGCCCGCGGGCGGTTCGCGTGGGGCGGTGATCCCTCCGTCGAACCGGTCCCTCCGGGCCGGGCGCCCGAGAAGGGAATGTGGCGCGTCTGGGTGGTGGCCGGCCCCGGCGCCCCCCTGATCCCGATCCACGTCCGGGTTTTCGGCACGGCCCTCCTCGCTTCCACGGACGCCTCGTGGCTCGAGCACATCCTCGCGACCGGGCTTCCGACGGGACCGGTGGCCGAGAGCCTCGAGGGGTCCGACGCCTTCGTCCGGCTCCGCGCGCGCACCGGCGGGGCCGATGCGGCCGCCTGGGCCTACCTCGATCTCGCCCTCGTGCGGGAGCGGTTCGCGGGAGGCGGCCCCACGTTCGGCGGCGCGATCGGCGACGCGCTCGGATTGCGCGCGTGGCGCGGCGTCGCTTACGGACTCGCGTTCGACGGGGAGCGGATGATCGAACGGATCGCCCTCGACGCACCGCGCGCGGGTGGCCTTCTCGGCCTCTTCGCGCAGGGCACGGGCGCGTCCGTGGGGCTCGACCTGGCGCCGCGATCCACGCTGGTCCACGCCGAGCTGGGCCTCGGGCTCGCAGCGGCACTCGGACGCGCGACCGCGATGCTCGAGAGGCTCGACCCCGACGAGGCGGCCGATCTGCGGCGCTGGCTCGACGGCCTCGAGGGCGCGAGCCGGGTGAACCTCGAGCGCGATCTTCTCGGGCGCTTCACGGGGCGCGAGGCGGCGTGGCTCGCCTTTCCGCCCACGGGGGGGCTCGTCCCCGAGATCGCGTTCGCGGCGCGCGTGCGCGAGCCCGAGGCCTTCGAGCGGGCGCTCGAGCGCCTCCTAGACGAGTGGCTCGGGCGCGCGTCCGCCGGGGGCGACCTCCTCGCGACCGCACGCACCCTCCCGGGCCCCGCGGGCACCCGGCTCCATGTGATCGACCTCGACCGGCCGCCTGGCGACGGGGTCGCGCCCTTCACCCCGACCTGGGCCGTGGTCGGCGACCGGCTCGTCGTGACGCTGGTGCCCCACGCGATGCGCGAGGTGCTCGCTCGGGCACACTCGGGCGCCGCCTCCCTGCGGGACGATCCGGCCGTCGCCGGGCCGCGGGTGGCTCCCGGGGCGGACGGGGACCGTACGGCCGACGTCTTCCTCGACACGGGCGCGGCGCTCCGGTGCCTATACGACACAGGGGCGCCGCTCCTGCAGACGGCGCGGGAGTCCCTGGGCCTCGGGCTCCCGTCGGGGTTCGATCCGGCGACCCTCCCCGCCACCCGCACGGTGGCCCCGTACCTCCGCTCGACCCGGGCGGCCGTGCGCATCGACGTCGACGGCGCCGATCTCGCCGTCACGGCCCCCCTCCCCCCGATCGCCCTGTCGCTCGCCGCCCTCCTCTTCCGTCGCCTCACGGACGCCGCGCCCCCGCCGCCCCACGAAACCTCCGCGACGGCCGCAGCCTCCGTCCAGGACGACCCCGAGGCGCGCACGTTCGAGGTCCTCGAGCGCGTGGCGGCGGCGCTCGCGGAGCACCGCGCCCGGCTCGGCGCCTGGCCCGACCGGCTCGAGGACCTGGTCGAGAGCTCGCGGCTCCTCGCCGCCGTCCCCGTGGACGGCTGGGGGAGGCCCCTCCTCTACGCGCGTGGACCCCGTCCCGACGCCGTCACGGTCCGCAGCCCGGGGCCGGACGGGCGCGCGGGCACCGAGGACGATCGGACCCGGGAGGCCGACGCCGCCGAACGGTAGACTCCGCGGCCATATGCCCCACGAGCCGTCGGACTTCCGCAGCGACACGGTCACCCGTCCCACGCCCGAGATGCGGCGCGCCATGGCCGAGGCCGTGGTGGGGGACGACGTCTTCGGCGAGGACCCCACGGTCGCCGCGCTCGAGGCGGAGGCGGCGCGGCTGTTCGGCCGCGAGGCCGCGCTCTTCGTCCCGAGCGGCTGCCAGGGCAACCAGATCGCGATCCGCCTCCACACGAGCCCCGGCGAGGAGGTCGTGGTCGAGGCCGCGTCGCACACCTACGACTGGGAGCTGGCCGGGATGGCGGCGATCTCGGGCGTCCAGGCCCGGTCCATCGAGAGCACGCGGGGGGCGCTCGATCCCGAGCGCGTCCGCGCCGCGCTGCGCCCCGCCGGCGGCTTCCGGCCGCGGTGCGGCCTCCTCGTCGTCGAGAACACGCACAACTTCCACGGCGGGGCCGTGGTCGCCATCGACCACCTTCGATCCCTTCGCGAGGTCGCGCGCGAGAAGGGGGCCGCGGTGCACCTCGACGGCGCGCGGCTGTGGAACGCGGCCGTGGCCTCCTCGACGCCGATCGCCGCGTACGGGGCCGTGGCCGACACGATCATGGTGTGCCTGAGCAAGGGGCTGTGCGCGCCCGTCGGCTCCCTCCTCGTGGGCGACCGCGAGGCGATGGCCCGCGCGCGCGGGGTGCGCAAGCTGCTCGGCGGGGGGATGCGGCAGGCGGGGGTGCTCGCGGCGCCCGGCCTCGTGGCCCTGCGGTCCATGCGCGCGCGCCTCGTCGACGACCACCGCCGCGCAAAGGCCCTCGCAGAGGGGCTCTGCGGGGCGCCGCGCACGACGACCCCCACGGGCCCGCCCGACACGAACATCGTGATCGTGCGGATCGAGGGGGCCGAGGCCCGGGCCGTGTCCGAGAGCTTGAGGGGGCGCGGGGTGCTGGCTCTCCCCGCGGGCGCCGACCGCGTCCGGTTCGTCACGCACCACGACGTGGACGACGGGGACGTGGAGCGCGCGATCGAGGCGTTTCACGCCGCGGTCCCCGCCTGAGGGCCGCGATGCGCGTCGTCCGCATCGTCACGCGGCTCAACCGGGGCGGCCCGCTCCGCCAGCTGTGCGCCCTCGTGCCGGGGCTCGCGCGGCACGGGATCGTGGGGCCCGTGCTCGTCGGCGAGCCCGCCGCAGGGGAGGAGGACGCGTCGGACGAGCTCGCGCGGCTCGGCGTCGAGCTCGTGCGCGTGCCCGGCCTGCGGCGCGGGATCGCCCCGGCGAGCGACGCGCGCGCCTTCCGGTGGATGCTGTCGTACCTGCGCCGGGCGCGGCCCGACGTCGTGCACACGCACATGGGCAAGGCGGGGGCCCTCGGGAGGCTCTCCGCGCGCGCGGCGGGGGTGGCCGTGCGCGTGCACACGTTCCACGGGCACCACCTGTCGGCGCCGTTCCCCGGCGGACTCCTCGCCCGGTCCGTCGAGCGCCTCCTCGGCTCCGTCACGACCTCGGCCGTGGCCCTCTCGCCGCTCCAGCGCCGCGACCTCGTCGTGCGGTACCGCGTCCTCCCCGATCGGAAGGTCGCCCTCGTCGGCCCCGGGATCGACCTCGACGCCGTGCGCGGCGCCGTGGACCCGGCGCGCGTCGCCCAGCTGCGTGCGCGGTTCACGGTCCCGGGCCGACGCCTCGCGCTCTGGCTCGGCCGTTTCGTCCCGCCCAAGGACCCGCGGCTCCTCGTGCGGGCGCTCCGGTGCCTCGAGGCGGACGGCCGTCGCCCCGTGCGCGTCGTGATGGCCGGCGACGGTCCCCTGCGCCGCGCCGTCGAGGCGGAGGCCGCGGACCTCGTCGCCGTGGGCGCAGTCGTCTTCCCCGGCACCGTCGCGTCGCCGGCCGCCCTCGTCGCGGCGAGCGAGCTGGTGGTGCTCTCCTCGCGGAGCGAGGGCACGCCCATCGCGCTGCTCGAAGCCGCCGCCCTCGGCGTGCCCGCCGTCTCGACGGCGGTGGGAGGCGTTCCCGACGTGTTGATCGACCGCTCGACCGGCCTGCTCACCGCGCCGGGGGACGCGCGCGGCCTCGCCGACGCGATCGCCACGCTGTGCCGGGACGAGGGCCTTCGCACGCGGCTCGGCGCGGCGGGGCGCGCCGAGGCCGACGCCCGCTTCGGTGCCGGGAGGCTCGTGGCCGACACCCTGGCCCTCTACGAGCGGCTGCTCGCGCGCTACCCCTCCTCGCGCGCAATCGGGTTCCTGGCGCACAATCGGGACGGCCCGCCGGGGGGTGGGTAGGATCGCGTCCGTGCTGAAGGACCCCGCCACCCCCCGCGAACGCCTGGCCCCCTGGCTCCGCAAGCGCCTCCCCGCCGTGGACGCGACGAAGGACGTGCGCGAGCTCGTGGCCGACCTCGACCTGCGCACGGTCTGCCAGAGCGCGCGGTGCCCCAACCAGAACGAGTGCTGGTCGCGCAAGGCCGCGACCTTCATGATCCTCGGCGACATCTGCACCCGCACGTGCCGGTTCTGCACGGTGCCGAAGGGCAAGCCGCTGCCGATCGACGAGGACGAGCCCGAGCGCGTGGCCGAGGCCGCGCGCCGCATGGAGCTCCGGCACGTCGTCGTGACGAGCGTCGACCGCGACGAGCTCGAGGATCAGGGCGCCGAGCACTTCGCGCGCACGATCCGCGCGATCCGCGCGGCGCTGCCCTCCGCCGTGATCGAGGTCCTGACCCCCGACTTCCGCGGGGTCGCCGCGTGCATCGACGTCGTGGCGGACGCGAAGCCCCACATCTTCAACCACAACACCGAGACCGTGCCCGCGCTCTACGCCCGGGTCCGGCCCGGCGCCCGGTACGAGCGCAGCCTCGACCTGCTCCGCCACGTGAAGGAGCGCGACCCTGGGATCTTCACGAAGTCGGGCCTCATGCTCGGGCTCGGCGAGGCCGACGGGGACCTGCGCCAGGTGCTCGTGGACCTGCGGGCCGCGCAGGTGGACGTCCTGACGCTCGGCCAGTACCTGCGGCCCACGATGGCCCAGCTCCCCGTCGAGCGGTACGTGACGCCCGAGGAGTTCGCCGCCTGGGGACGCGTGGGCAAGGAGCTCGGCTTCCTGTCCGTCGCGAGCGGACCGTTCGTCCGGTCGTCCTACAACGCGGCGGAGGTCTACGCCGCCATCGGCGCGCCGTCGGGGGCCGGGAGCCCGTGACCGCGGGCGGCACCGTCGCCTGGCTCGACGTCACCGCCGGCGTCGCCGGCGACATGCTGCTCGGGGCGATCGTGGACGCGGGCCTGCCCCTCGCCGCCCTCGAGGAGATCGTCCACGCGCTGCGGCTCGACGGCGTGCGCATCGAGGCGCGCCGCGTCCGCAAGGGCGCGCTCGCCGCGACGAAGGTGGACGTGCGCCTGCCCGGCGTCCCGGCGCCCGCGCCGGAGTCGATGCCCGCGCCGATCCCGGAGGGCACGCCCCCGCCGCCCCCGGGACCGTCGAACGCGCCTCTCCCCGCGCCCGCGCATGCGCACGCGCACGACGAGCCGCGCGCCCACGCACCCGCGCACGGAGACGCCTCCGCCCACGATCACCGCACGCTGCGCGACGTGCTCGCCATCGTGCGCGGTGCCAAGGGACTGCCCGCCGAGGGCGTCGCCGACGCCGTGCGCGCGTTCACCCTGCTGGCGGAGGCCGAGGGTCGCGTGCACGGCATCGCGCCCGAGGCCGTCCACTTCCACGAGGTGGGGGCCCTCGACGCGATCGTCGACGTCGTCGGGACCTGCGTGGGCCTGCGGCGCCTCGGGGTCCTCGAGGTCCGCGCGAGCGCGCTGCCCTGGTTCGGCGGCACCAAGCGCATGGCCCACGGGACCCTGCCCCTGCCTGCTCCCGCGGTGACGCACCTCTACGCGGGCCTGCCGACCTTCCCCTCCGGCGAGACCTTCGAGCAGGTGACACCGACCGGCGCCGCCCTCGTGCGTGCGCTCGCGCGCGGGCACGCGACCCCGCCCGGATTCGTGCCGCGCGCGGTGGGGGTGGGCGCCGGCGACCATCCCGGAGGGCGACTCCCCAACGTCGTGCGTCTGGTCCTCGGCGAGGTGACGGGCGGACCGGACGCGACCGACGCGCTGCTGCTCGAGACGAATCTCGACGACGCGACGGGGCAGGAGGTGGCCCACGCGATCGAGCGCGCCCTCGCGGCCGGGGCCCTGGACGCGTGGGCGGCCCCCGTCACCATGAAGAAGGGCCGCCCGGGCGTGGTCCTCTCGGTGCTGTGCGCGCCCGCCGACGCGGCGGCGCTCGAACGGACGATCTTCCTCGAGACGCCTACCCTGGGGATCCGCCGTCACCCGGTCGCGCGCACCGTGCTGTCCAGGCGACAGATTTCCGTCTCGACGCCGTTCGGTCCGATTCACGTGAAGGTCCGGGCCGGTCCCGACGGGGACGAGGGCACCCCCGAGTACGAGGAGTGCCGCCTCGCGGGGGAGCACGCCGGGGTGTCGTGGCGCGTCGTCGCCGGCAGCGCCCTCGAGGCCTGGAATTCGCCGCGCGGGGCCTGACGCTTGGCCGTCCCAGCCGGGTTGACGACCTATACTTCCTGAATGTCGGCCCCCCGGGCGACGGCGCCCCCGGAACCCCTCTCCCATGCGCGCGATGCTCCCCGCCTCGGCCCCCGCCTCCCTCGCCTCGCCCGTTCCGGCGGCCTCGCGCCGCATCGCTCTCGTTGCGTGCCTGTGCGCCGTGGCGCTCGCGGGTTGCGGCGGCGAGAAGACCGTCGAGATCACGGACAAGCGGGAGGACATGCCGCGCGACCGGACGGCCCCGCCCGGCGCGACCACGGCCGATCGTCTCGGGTTCCGCGCGACGGCGGAAGAGACCCCGCGCGGCGACCTTGCGTACGACGTCCCGGCGGGGTGGGAGCCCCTCCCGCCGAAGCCCATGCGCAAGGCCGGCTTCCGCCTCGGGGGTGACCCCCAGACCGAGTGCACGCTGATCACGCTGCCGCAGGCCGGCGGAGGCATGCTCGCGAACGTGAACCGGTGGCGCAAGCAGATGAGCCTCGAGCCCATCGACGAGGCGGCGCTCGCGGCGCTGCCGAAGGACACGCTCCTCGGGCGCCCGGCCCTGCTCGTCGACCTCGAGGGCCGCTACGTCGGCATGGGCGGCGAGGCGGACGTGAGCGGCGCGAAGCTCGTCGGGATGCTCACCGAGCTGCCCGCGGTCTCGGTGTTCGTGAAGATGGTGGGCAACGGCAAGATCGTCGACGCGGAGCGCGAGCACTTCCTCGCCTTCGCGCGCAGCGTGAGGATGGCCGCGGCGGGTGCCGGACATGCCGCGGGCGGCCCGCCTCCCGTCGGGCCCTCGGCTGGCCCCTCTTCCGGGCCCGACCGCCCGGCCGCGCCCGGCACCGGCGCCGGGCCGGCTTCCGTCCCGGTCCGCTTCACCGTCCCCGAGGGGTTCGAGCAGCGTCCCGACCGGAGCATGCGCCTGGCCACGATCGCGCCGAAGGGGGCGACCGACCTCGAGATCGTCCTGAGCTCGTTCCCCGGCGACGTCGGGGGGCTCGTGGCGAACGTGAACCGGTGGCGCGACCAGATGGGGCTCGATCGCGTGGAGGCGGCGGCCGTCGCCGCCCTGCCGCGGCGGAAGATGCTCGGGGGCGAGGCGGTCCTGGTCGACCTGACCGGCCACTACACGGACATGCAGGGCAAGACGGTCGAGGGCGCGAAGCTCGTCGGGCTCGTCTTCGAGCGCGCCGAGGACACCCTGTTCGTCAAGATGACCGGTCCGGGTCCCGCCGTGGAGGCGGCCCGCGCCGGCTTCGACGCGTTCGTGGCCTCGCTCGCCCCGGAGGCCCCCAAGTGAGGCGCTTCCTCCGGGCCGTGGTCAAGGTGCTCTCGTCGCTGAGGCTCGCGTTCGCGACGTTCGTGCTGCTGCTCGTCCTCGTCTTCATCGGGACCTGGCAGCAGCAGTACGAGAGCCTGTTCGACGTCCAGGGGAAGTACTTCTCGTCGTGGTACTTCACCCTGCCGATCTACGGCGTGCCCTTGCTCTTCCCGGGCGGCACGCTCCTCCTCGGCCTGCTCGCGGTCAACCTGCTCGTCGGCGGGATCGTGCGGATGCGCTTTCGCTGGAAGAACGCGGGCGTGCTCGTGATCCACCTGGGGATCGTGTTCCTGCTCACGGGGAGCCTGGTCGAGTACCTCCTGTCCGACAAGGGGTACATGGTGCTGCGCGAGGGGCAGACCGGGCGCACCTTCCAGAGCCACCAGGAGTGGGAGATCTCGATCGCCGGCGGCGATCCGGCGCACGGACGCGAGCTCGTGATCCCCGACACGCGGTTCTCCGCCGCCCAGGGCGGACGGACGCGTCGTCTGGTCTCGGACGCGCTCCCCTTCGACCTCGTCGTCGAGGGATACGCCCGCAATTCCGAGCCGAAGCCCGCCGACCGCGCCGGCGAGGGAGAGGACGGCTTCGTCCTCGAGTGGAAGGGCGACTCGATCAAGGCCGAGGCAAACGTGCCCGGGTGCTTCGTCACCATGGTGCCCAAGCAGGGCGCGGGACCGAAGGTGCGGGCGCTCCTGTGGGGCGAGCAGCGCTTCCCGTGGGCCGTGCGCGTCGGCGAGGAGACCTGGCAGATCGACCTCCGCCGACGGACGTTCCTGGCGCCGTTCGCCGTGCGCCTCGAGAAGTTCGTGCGGCGCCTGCACCCGGGCACCCAGATGGCGGCGGAGTTCTCCTCCTACGTCACCAAGATCGACGGGGGGACGACGTCTCAGGCCCACGTCACGATGAACGCGCCGCTGCGCGACCAGGGCGTGATCATGTTCCAGGAGGGATGGGGGCCGCAGGATCCACGGGATCGAAGCCTGCCGTGGAGCCAGTTCGCCGTGGTGCGCAACCCCTCCGACCAGTGGCCGAAGTACGCGTGCATCGTGATCGGGCTGGGCATGCTGATCCACTTCCTGATCCGCCTCGTGAAGCATCTCGACACCGAGGCCGCCCGCGCGGCCGCCAAGGCGAAGGAGGCCACCGCATGAGCCCCGCGTCCGCACCTCTGGATCTCCTCCGGCCCCGGGCCCCCTGGCTCGTCGCGCTCGCCGCCGCTTGCGTCGCCGTCCTCTTCGCCGCGCTCGCGCGGCCGACCGTCGCCGAGGACCCCGCCGGGTCGGGTCCCTCGGTGCCCTCCTCGCGGCTCGTGCGCCCGTGGAGCGACGACGTCGTCGCCCTGGCCCGCACCTTCCCCATCCAGGAAGGCGGGCGGATCATGCCGATCGACACCTGGGCGGGCTACACGCTCCAGCAGCTCTCCCACCGCAAGGGATGCAAGGACGCCGAGGGGCGGGCGATCAACGCCGTCGAGTGGGCGCTCGACATGCTCTTCCGCCCGACGCTGGCGGCGACCCACCGGTGCTTCCTCGTCCCCGACACCGACATCCTCGACTCGGTGGGCCTCGCCCACGAGAGCAAGAAGAAGCGCGACCGCTACACGTACCTCGAGCTCGAGCCGGGTGCCGCGAAGCTCGGTCAGCTCGCCGCGAAGTACGAGCAGAAGGAGTCGAAGGAGCGTTCGAGTCGCGAGGCGGGCGTGATCGACCTGGCGCGCAACCTCGGGACGTTCGAGCGCCTCTCGCGCGCGCTCACGTTCGCCCGGTTCCGCGCGCCCGTGCTGGCCGACACGGACCCGGTCCTGCGGAAGGTCTTTCCGGCGGGCACGACGATGCGCTTCAGCGACCTGCTCGCGCGCAACGATGCGCTGAGGGCGGGCTTCGCGGCGGCTGGGCCCGCCGCGCCCGAGGCCGGCGCCCTGCACGGCAAGGGGAAGGACCCGCTGGACGGCTTCTTCGCCCTGTTCTCCGAGGCGATCCCCGACACCGGCGCTGCCGATGCCCTGCACTTCCTCCCGCCCCTCACGCCGGCCGGCGACCACCCCGAGTGGGCCTCGGTGTTCGAGATCACCCGCGACATGCTCTCGTCGGAGAAGCCCGTCTCTCCGCTCGCCCTGGCGGCCCTCGTCGACCTCGAGCGCATGGCCGACGGCGTGACCCAGGGCGACGCCCTGGCGTTCGAGGGCGCGTTCCGCGCGCTCCACGGCCGCGTCACCACCGAGGCGAAGCGGCGCGGCGAGTACGCGAAGGTCCCCCTCGAGGTCACCTACCACCGGCTCGACACGTTCACGTGGTCGCTCTCGGGCTACCTGATCGCCTTCATTCTCACGGCCTTCACCTGGATCTTCCGCTCCAAGTGGCTCAAGCGGGTCGCCTGGGGCGTGGTGCTCGCGAGCCTCGCGTACCACGTCTTCGGGATCACGCTCCGCTGCGTGCTGCGGGACCGCCCCCCGATCTCGACGCTCTACGAGACCACGCTCTTCATCGCCGCGTTCGCGGTCGCGCTCTCGCTCGTGGTCGAGTGGTTCCAGCGCAACGGCGTCATGTTCGCCCTCGCCACGGTCCTCGGCGCCGTGGGGCTCTTCGTGGCGAACCGCTACGAGGCCATGAAGGGCGAGGACACGATGCCTCAGCTCCAGGCCGTGCTCGACACGAACTTCTGGCTCGCCACTCACGTCACCTGCGTGACCATCGGCTACTCCGCGTCCCTGCTCGCCGCCGCCGTGGCCCACGTCCACCTGATCGGCTACCTCCTCGGATGGCGGTGGGCGGACCGCGACTTCTGGCGGAGCGTCTCCCGCATGGAGTACGGCGTCCTCTGCTTCGCCCTGCTCTTCTCCACCGTGGGGACGATCCTCGGCGGCATCTGGGCGAACGAGAGCTGGGGCCGCTTCTGGGGCTGGGACCCCAAGGAGAACGGCGCGCTCATGATCGTCCTCGGGCAGCTCGCGATCCTCCACGGCCGCATGAGCGGCGTCCTGAAGCCGCTGGGCGTCTCCGCGGGCACGATCGTGACCGGCGGGATCGTGGCGTTCTCCTGGTGGGGGGTCAACCTCCTCAACATTGGCCTCCACGCGTACGGCTTCACGTCGGGCATGTGGGGCGTGCTGATCGCCTTCTGGGGCGTGGAGGCGGCCTTGGTCGCTTCGGTCCTCGTCAAGCACCTGGTGACGACCTCGACCCCGTCGCTCCCCGAGGGCGGGGTCGGGGCGTAGGGCCGTGCGCCGGACGCTTCCCGACGGCGGCGGGCCCCCCGCCCGCCGCCGTCAGGAGACCGCGTCGGGAGCGAGCGGCCCGACCGGGGCGTCGTCCACGTCGCGCGCCCAGGCGCACGCGGTGGCGGTGAACGTCGGGACGAACGCCCAGAACGAGCGCAGCTCGTCCACCATGTAGCGGCTCGCGAGGTACGCCACGAACAGCCCGGGCACGGTCCACCAGAGCGTGCGCACGAGGCGCGGCACCCGGTCCCATGCGAGCACGAGGATCGCGAGGAAGGGCAGCACGAACGGCGCCTGGTGCGCGACGACCTTGCCCCACTCCTGGGCCGAGAGCGGGGTCACGTCCACCGGCTCGCGGTCCGTGCCGAGGCCCACGCGGATCGCCACCGGGATCGCGATCGCGCAGGCGAGCAGGGCGCCCGCGCGCAGGGCGGACCCGAGGAACGGCTCCTTGCGCCGCAGCGCGAGCAGGCCGTGCACGGGGGCCGCGAGCGCCTGCTTCTCCCACACGATCCCCACGGCGAACGCGATCGCGCACAGGCGCCCGAGGGACGCACCACCGGCCATGGCGCGGAGCAGGAGGCAGAAGCCGGCGACGCCCCAGAGGTCGTAGGGGTGGTGGTGGTAGCCGAGGAAGAGGCCGTGGGCGAGTGCCGCGAGCAGACCCGTGCCGAGGAGGGCGGCCCGGCGACCGTAGAGGCGGGCGAGCCACGCGAAGTGGGCCGCCAGCAGCGCGAACGTCGCGAGGAAGCCGTTCCAGAGGTAGAGCGTGAAGACCGGCACGCCGGTCGCGCGGTGGACGGCCTCGACCGCCCAGGAGATCGTGAAGAGCTTGTACTGGTAGGGGTCGCGCTCCTGGTTCGAGAGCGTCGCCTCGTGGCGCTCCACCTTGCGCGCCTCGTTCGGGGCGTCCACGCGCACCGCGTGGGCGTGCGAGAGGATCGTGGCGAGCCCGAGGAGGAGCACCGCGACGAGGATCGTGTCCCGGCGGGCCTTCGTCACGGGGCCCGGGCCGCCCGGCGGTCCGTCGCGGGGCCTGCCCCGGCGTCGCCGCCCCGGCGGCCGGGCTGGGCGGGGAGCGCCCGTCCGCCGGGGGGCTCGACGGCCGCTCGGGCTCTGTGCGGCTGTCCGGGGTCTCCTCCCTCCACTTCACGCGCCCCGGCACCGATCTCAGGTGCGGGGGGGAGCGGGGCGGAGGCGTCGCTGGCCATGGGTACCCTCGGGTCCGGGGCCGCCAGGAAACCCGCCCGGGTCCCCGCGGTCAACGGAGGTCGTATGCGGTGCCGCGCCGTCTCGCTCGTCGTCCTCGCCTGCGGGCTCCTCCTGCCGTCCCTCGCCGACTCTCTCGGCCCCGCGCGTATCGCCCACGCCGACGGCCCGCCGTCGGGGACCGAGCCCGAGCCGGTGGTCGCCGTGACCACGGGCGACCTCGTCAACCTCCGCGTCGGGCCGCGCGTCGACGACCACCCGATCCTCCAGCTCGAGGAGGGCAGCGTCGTCGTCATCGTCGAGCGGGCGGGCGAGTGGCTCGGGATCCGGCTGCCCGCCGGGTTCCAGGCCGCCATCTCCGCCGCCTACACCGAGCCGGTCGACTCCGAGCACGTCCGCGTCACCGCCGACGACGTGAACCTCCGCGTCCGCCCGCCCGAGGGCGACCGCGCGTTCGCCGTCTTCCGCGATCGCGTCGCGCGCGGCACGGTCCTGCCCGTGATCGTGCGCGAGGGCGACTGGATCTGGGTCGAGGCCCCCGAGGAGGTCCGCGCGTACCTGAACGGCAAGTACGTGAAGGAGGTCGGCCCACTCTCCGCCCACCCGGCGAAGGTGGACGAGGCCCGCAGCGTCCGGGCGGCGCGCGAGCGGATGCGGCTCCAGGCCGTCAAGCGCGGCAACGCGACCGAGGCCGACGGCGCGCTCCGCGAGGCGATCGGCGCGACGGGCCACGCCCTGCTCGACCTGCGCTCGTCGGGCGGCTACGACAACGCGCCCGTCGCCGCGCTGGCCGACCGCCTCCAGGCCGCCATCGACGCGCATCCCGCCGCGGCGGACCGCACGAAGGGGCTCGCCAAGGTCCTCCTCGAGGATCTCGAGCGCGAGATGCTCTTGCGCACGGCCTATGCCGACGACCTGCTCGCGAAGAAGCGGGTGGGGGCGCCGCTTCCGACGTCCCCGGCGCCGCCCGCGCCGAAGCAGGACGGCATCGAGGGCACGGGCTTCGTCCGCTGGGAGGCCGCTCCGGGCTGGGACGGCGGCGGGATCTTCGTCCTCCGCAGGGACCTCGGCCCCACGGGCACCGTGCTCTACGCCCTGCGCTGGTCCGCGGGCGACCTGAAGGCGTTCGAGGGCGTCGCCGTGCGCGTCCGCGGGAAGACCGCCGGCGGGCGCATCCTCGGCGCGATCACGTTCGACGTCGCGGCGATCGAGCGCATGGTCAAGTAGCCGACGGGATGCCGGGCGGTCGACTTCGGGAATGTCGGGGGCGGCGGGGGCCGGCCCCCGCCGCCCCCGACATTCCCGGACGGGGGTCGTCCTAGAGCTTCATCGCGGCGATGCGTTCGGCCGCCGTCTGCGTGTCTGCGAGGCTCGGCACGAGCGCGAAGCGCACGTGGCCCGCGCCGGGATTGCTCCCGTCGGCCACGGCGTCGGACAGCCACTCGCCCGGCGTGCACACGACGGCCACCTTCGGGTCGAGGAGCCGCTGCGCGAAGTCGACGCCGGAGAGCCCCGGGGGCGCCTTCTGCCACACGTACAGGGTGGCCTCGGGCGAGCAGTCGGGCAGGCCCGCGCGGACGAGGGCGCCGCAGAGCACGTCGCGCTTGCGGCGGTACTCCTCGCGGAAGGCCGCCACGTGGGTCTCGTCGGAGAGGGCCGCGGCCGCGCCGTCCTGGAGGAAGGTGCACGCGCCCGAGTCGACGTTCGTCTTCACCTTGCGGAAGAGCGCGACGAGGCGCGCGTCGCCCGCGACCCAGCCCACGCGCCAGCCCGTCATCGCGCTGCGCTTCGACATGGAGAAGAAGGAGAGGA
>JAYTCP010000080.1:0-12746 GCA_043736435.1 Planctomycetia bacterium
ATCGTCCGGGGACCTGGTGATCGAGGAGCATCTCATCGACGGAGGGACCCTCTCCTGGCCGGCCATGGGCGCGTTCGGCGCCGGGGTCGCCCTCCTCGCGTTCGCCGCCTGGCCGCGGCGCCCGCACGTTTCCTGACCCCGTGCATCGCAGTCCGCGGGGCGACGGGCCCCCCGCCTCAGGCCTGCCCGAACGTGGGCTGGTCGCGAACCGTCGCCGCGCGACCGCAACGTGCGTCGGGCGGCCCTCCTCCACGACATCGGCAAGCTCGGGATCTCGAACCTCCTCCTCGACAAGCCGGGCGCCCTCACCGAGGCCGAGCGGGCCGACCTCCCGCGGCATCCCGAGTTCACCCGGCGGATCCTCGAGCGGGTCACGTCCTTCCGCGAAGTCGCGGAGCTCGCGCATTGACCGCCCCTGGCGCCGGGAGTAGCGTCCCGGCAGGCCCCGTCGCGGAGGTGAGCATGGCGCAGCACGACGATCCGGACGACGGTCCGCCCGCGGGCGGGCTGTCCCGACGCGACCTGTTCCGGGCAGCCGGGTGGACCGCCGCCGCCGGGGGGCTCCTCGCCGGTGTGCGCCGGGCGGTGGCCGGCGACGACGTCCCGGGGGCGCCGGCGGGCCCCGCCCCCCGCATCCAGGGGCCGACGGCCGTCGAGGTGACCCTCAACGTGAACGGGGCGGACCGCAAGGTCCGCATCGAGCCCCGCGAGACGCTGCTCGACGTGCTCCGGCTCCCCCTCGACACGACGGGGGCGAAGAACGTGTGCGACCGGGGGGCGTGCGGCGCGTGCACGGTCCTGCTCGACGGGAAGCCGGTCAACGCCTGCATGATGCTCGCCGTCGACGCCGAGGGGCGCACGATCACCACGGTGGAGGGGATCGCCACCTCCGCGGCGGGGCAGGCCCTCGTCGCCGAGTTCGTCAAGAAGGACGCCCTCCAGTGCGGCTTCTGCACCCCGGGCATGCTGACGTCCTGCGCCGCGGCCATCGCCGCGCACGGCGCCTCCCTCACCGAAGCGCAGCTGCGCGAGGCCACGTGCGGCAACCTGTGCCGCTGCGGCACGTATCCCCACGTCCTCGCCGCGGCGTCCGCCGTGGCCGCCGCCGCTCGCGGGGGGAGGTAGCCCATGCCCGACGTCAAGATCACGGTCGGCGCCGGCGACGTCCGCAAGGAGATCACGGCCAAGGTCGAGGACGGCGATGCCGCCCCCTGGGGCATGGACGCCAAGCTCACCGTCGTCGGCACCGAGGTGCCCCGCGTGGACGGGGTCGCGAAGGCGAATGGCGGGGCCCGGTACGCGGCCGACATGAACCGGCCGAACCTCGCGTTCGCGCGCGTGGTGCGTTGCCAGCACGCCCGCGCCAAGGTCGTCGCGGTGAACGTGGACGACGCCAAGGCCATGCCCGGCGTGCTGGCGGTCGAGCGCATGCCCAACGTGATGGGCGATGACGCGCGCTTCCCGGGCCACCCCGTCGTGGCGGTCTGCGCCGACACGGAGACCCACCTCGAGGATGCGATCGCCGCGGTCCGGGTCCAGTACGAGGTCCTGCCCCACGTGGTCGAGACCGAGCTCGCGATGGCCGAGGGAGCGGCGCAGGTCGACCCGAAGAAGCCCAACGCGAACGTCTGGGGGGGGCCCAAGCAGGGCGATCCCGACGCGGCGCTCGCCGCTGCCGAGGCGCGCGTGACCGCCGAGTACCGCACGCAGGTCCAGACCCACAGCGCGCTCGAGCCCCACGGCTCGGTCGCCGAGCCCGACGGCCAGGGCGGCCTGACGGTGTGGTGCTCGACCCAGGGCACGTTCTCGGTGCGGCGCGACATCGCGGGCCTCACGGGCCTCCCCGAGGCGAAGGTGCGGGTGCTCACCGAGTACATGGGCGGCGGGTTCGGGGCCAAGTTCGGCGCCGACGTCTGCGACCGGGTCGCGGCCCACTTCGCATTGAGCCTCGGACGCCCCGTGAGGTGCGTGAACGACCGGCGCGAGGAGCACCTCGTCGGCGGCAACCGCCCCGACTCGATCCAGCGCCTCACGCTCGCGGGCAAGAAGGACGGCACCCTCACGGCGATCGTCGGCGAGACGTTCGGCACGGCGGGCACCTCCAACGGCGGCGGCACCGGCTGCGCCAACACCGGGCTCTACGGCATCCCGAACCAGCGCATCCCCCAGGCCGCCGTCGCGACGAACACGGCCGTCGGGCGCGCCTTCCGCGCTCCCGGGCATCCCCAGGGCGTGTTCGCGCTCGAGGGGATGGTCGACGAGTACGCGCACGCGATCGGCATGGACCCGCTCGACGTGCGACGGCTCAACGACCAGCACCCGATCCGCCGGCTCGAATGGCCCATCGGGGCCAAGCAGATCGACTGGGCCGCGAACCGGCGCAAGGTGCCCGGCAGCGATCCCGGCCCGGTGAAGCGCGGCGTGGGCTGCGCGGGCGGCGTGTGGGGCAACTTCGGCGGCGGCGACCACCGCGTGGACGTCACCGTCGGCAGGGACGGCAGCGTCACCGTGCAGAACGGCGCGCAGGACATCGGCACGGGCACGAAGACCGTGCTCGCGATCGTCGTGGCCGAGGAGCTCGGCATCCCCCCGTCGGCGGTCACCGTGCGCATCGGCGACACGACCCTCCCGCCCGGCCCGGGCAGCGGAGGCAGCGTGACCGCGGTCTCGCTCGCGCCCGCCGCGCGCGAGGCGGCGGTGCGGGCCCGCGAGGGGGTGGCGGCCGCGGTGGCCGCTTCCTGGGGCGCCGGGGCCGAGACCGTGCGCTTCGAGGGCGGGAAGGTGAAGGGCCCGGGCGGCAAGGAGGCGGCGTTCGCGACGGCGTGTTCGGCGCTCGGGGCGGCGGGCCTCTCGGTGACGGCCAAGCGCCGACCCAACTACGCGTCCTTCCACGGCCAGAACGGCGGCGTCCAGTTCGCCCAGGTGGCGGTCGACGTCGAGACCGGGATCATCCGCGTCGAGCGGGTGGTGGCCGTCCACGACGCGGGGCGCATCGTGAACGAGCTCACGGCCCGCAGCCAGGTGAACGGCGGCGTCATCCAGGGCATCTCGTACGCCCTGTTCGAGGAGCGCCGCCTCGACCGCGCGTCGGGCGACATGGTGAACCCCACGCTCGACACGTACAAGATCGTGGGGATGGCCGACTGCCCCCGGATCGACGTGACGTTCCTGCCCGCGGCCATCGGCCACAACAACGTCGGGATGATGGGGCTCGGCGAGCCCGCGACGGTCCCGACGGCCGCCGCCGTCGCGAACGCGGTGTTCAACGCGATCGGCGTGCGGCTCCGCGAGCTGCCCATGACCCCGCCCCGCGTGCTCGCCGCGCTCGCGGCGGCGAAGGGAGGTGCGAAGTGAAGGCCTTCCGCTACGAACGGCCCAAGACGCTCGAGAGCGCCGTGAAGGCGCTGGCCGAGGCCGACTCGCTCCTCAAGGCCAACGGCCTCGACGTGCTCGACCGCATGAAGGAGCGCGTGGACGAGCCCGCGCGGGTGATCACCCTGATCGACGTGCCGCACCTGACGGGGCTCGGCCAGGAGGGCACGGGTCCCCTGAAGATCGGCTCGATGGTGACCCTCGCGGCGATCGCCGACTCCGCCGTGGTGTGGGCGGCGTGCCCGGCGCTCGCGAAGGCCGCGGGGGAGGCCGCCTCGCCGCAGCTGCGCAACCGCGCGACCGTGGGGGGCAACCTCGCCCAGCACACGCGGTGCGGCTACTACCGGATGAAGTCGTTCGCGTGCTTCAAGCGCGGGGACAGCATCTGCCCCGTCCGGATCGAGGGCGGCGTCCAGGAGCTGGCGGGCGTCTTCTCGAACTCGCCGTGCGCGTGCGCGCACCCGAGCAGCCTGGCGCCGGTCCTCGGGGCCGCGGGGGCGAGCATCGTGGTGCGCGGGCCGGCGGGCGAGCGGCGCCTGACGCTGGCCGAGCTCTACGAGGCGCCGAAGCAGGGCAAGGCGTCGGACACGACGCTCGCCCCCGGCGACGTGATCGAGCGCGTCGAGGTGCCCGTCCTCGCGAAGGGCGGCGCCGAACGCATCGGGTTCCACGAGATCCGGCAGCGGGCGGCCTTCGACTGGGCGCTCGTGTCCTGCGCCACATGGGTCTCGGTGGCCGAGGGCAAGGTGACCGCGGCGAGGGTCTGGCTCGGGGCCGTCGCCCCGATGCCGTGGCACGCCGAGGCCGCCGAGAGGGCCCTCCTCGGCAAGCCGCTCACGCCCGAGACCGCCGCGGCGGCCGGCGAGGCTGCGCTCGCGGGGGCGACGGCCCTCCCGGGCACGGCGTACAAGCTCGACTTGGTGAAGGTGGCCGTTAGGCGGTGCCTGCTGGGCGCCGAGGAGGTGCGGTGATGGACGCCCGCGGCCGCATCGAGCAGGAGAGCCGGGTCCGCTGCGTCTGGCTGCGGACGAAGGCGATGTACCTTCCGCTCCCCGACGCCGGGATCCCGGTCAATCCGATCCCCACCGCCTCCTGGTGGTGCCTCCGCACCGGGGCCGCCATGGGCCCCGACGGCTCCGGCGCCTGCGCCGGCGACTGCGACCGTCCCGGCCGCCCCTGCTACGAGGGCCCGGTCACCCTGTAGCGGAAAACCCGCGGTACGGTGCCAGAGCAAACGCCGCACATTTTTCTGCACGATCGGTTCCGCAACAGTCGCCGCACGATCGGTTCCGCAACAGTCGCCGCCAGTTGGCGATGTTTGTTGCGGAACCGAAGGTGCAAGTTGGCGATGTTTGTTGCGGAACCGATGGTGCATCGCACGGATCGCGTCCCAGCCGCGAACGCGGCCCCCTGCAAGCGAACGGGCCCGGCGTCGAGAGGACGCCGGGCCCGTTCGGACATACGGCACACCCTACATGTAGTTGATGAACCAGCGGTTCGGGGTGGTCTCGCTCTCCTGGTCGCGGCGCCACGGCGGCACCACGCCCTCGAAGATCGCCGCGACCCACGGCACGTCCACCGGCGCGAGCTTGCGGCCCGGCGTCAGGTGCATGTCGCGATCGCGGATGTCGGCCAGGAGGTGGCCGAGGATGTCGAGGTGGAAGCCGTGGTCGTGCGCGAGCACGTCCAGGAACTTGCGGAGGTAGCGGTCGTCCACCTGCTCGGACGCCCGACGGTGGAAGACGATCGCGCGCTCGGCGGCGCGGAACGCCTCGTCGAACGACTGGTAGAGCGACTGGGGAGTCAGGATCGCGGGCCCCTCGGCCGCGCGCGGGCGACGACGGCGGCCGCTCTGCTTGGCGAGCGCCTTGCCGTCTTCGCGGTCGCGGAGGTGGCGCGAGAGGATGCGAGCGTGGTCCCGGACCTCGGCCGCGTACTCCTCGAAGAGGCGGCGGATCGGGCCGTAGGTGAATGCGCGGCCCACGCGGAGGTAGCGGGCCTCGACCTGCTGCTCGATCAGGATGGCCGTCTGGAGGATCCGGGCGGTCTTGTCAGCGGCCGTGCGGGTCGGCAGGATCGCCGGCACCGTCGGGAGCGGGGGGATGAGGGTGAGCGTCATGACCGTGATCTCCTCGGGGCTTGGAGGCCCGGGGTGGGGGTCCGGGTAGGGTCTCGTGGAGGCTGCGCCCCCCGGACAACCCCCTATGCGAGGGACGCGACCGGGGAGGGGCGCGGACCCCGCCAGATGGTTGGATGCGGGGCGGGCCCGCGAAGGCCAGAGGTTGATGGCCCCGGCTCGTCGCACGCGCAACACCAAGGATTTTTCGGTCCCGAGCGGTCGACGTTCGGTGAATGGTACGGCAACCCGCAGGCTGTTGGAAGGGGGATTTCGCGTTGCCAACCCATGTTTCGGTCGAAATGACGCGGTTTTCACGCCCCGGTGGGGCATTTCGTTTGTAATCGGCAAGAGGGAATTAGGACTTAAGTCCCATGTCCTGGGGCGCGAGGGTTCGCCGGGGGGCGCCGGTAGACTCCCGCGGTGTTTCGGAGCCTTCTCGGCCGCCTTGCCTGCCCCCGCTGCCGGGCCCCGCTCACGCTCGAGGACCGCCCGTCGTCCGCCGGTGCGGGCGACCCGCCCATCGCGGAGGGCCGCCTCGCGTGCGGGGGGTGCGGCCGCGCGTTTGCGATCTCGAACGGGATCCCGCGACTGCTCGCCGACGAGGCGCCGCCCGCGGACGACACGGCATCCACGCGGCGGGCGTTCGAACGTCAGTGGCGGCACTACCACCGGCTCGGGCGGATCTTCGGCAAGGATCCCGCGGCGATGTCGCGCAACCTCGTGAACGAGCGCATGGGCGCGCGGATCCGCGCGGGGTGGTACCCGGGGCGGTGGGTGCTCGACGCGGGATGCGGGCACGGGCGCTATCTCTCGCGATTCGCCGCGCTCGGGGCGACGGCGGTGGGGGTCGACGTGGGGCGCGGGCCCGAGGCGGCGGGGGTGCCGCGCGACGATCCCCGGATCCACGTCGTGCAGGGCGACGTGCTGCGGCTGCCGTTCGCGGACGGTGCGTTCGACCTCGCGTTCTGCGACGGGGTCCTCCACCACACGCCCGATCCGCGCCGCGGATTCGCCGAGCTCTGCCGCGTGGTGAAGCCCGGCGGCGCCGTGTACGTGTGGCTCTACCCGCGGGAGGGCGCGCTGCGCGAGGCCGTGTTCGGCGCCGCGCGCTTCGTCACGACACGCCTGCCCGGGCCCGTCCTCCGGACCCTGTGCTTCGCCGCGGCGCCCCTCACGGCAGGCGTGCGGTCCTACAGCGGGACGACGTTCCCGAGGGCGACGTGGGGCGAGTGCGCGCAGGTCGTGCACGACTGGCTGGCCCCGCGGCTCCAGAGCCACCACACCTTCCAGGAGGTGGCCAGCTGGGTGCGGGAGGAGGGCATGGGCGTCGAGGAGCTGCCCGTCCCCGTGGGCGCGGTGGCCTGGAAGCCCCTGTCGGATCGTCCGCCCGGCCGGGAGTAGACTCCGCCCGCGAAAGCGAGGTCCCGCGTGCACGTGCTCGTGACCGGCGCCGCCGGCTTCATCGGATCGACCCTCTCGGACCGCCTCCTCGGGGACGGCCACCGGGTCACGGCCGTCGACGTGTTCCACCCGTACTACGCGCGGGAGATCAAGGAGCGCAACGTGGCCGGCGTACGCCGCCACCCCGCCGCGCGCTTCCTCGAGCTCGACCTCGCCCGGGACGATCTCGCCCCGTGCTTTCACGGCGTCGACGCGGTGGTCCACCTCGCGGCCCAGGCCGGGGTGCGCGGCTCGTGGGGCCAGGAGTTCGGCGGCTATCTCGACTGCAACGTGCTCGCGACGCAGCGTCTTCTCGAGGCGAGCCGGGGCCGTCCGCTGCGTGCGTTCGTGTACGGCTCGAGCGCCAGCGTCTACGGCGACGATGCCCTCGACGCCGTGGACGAGCGCCGCCTCCCCGCGCCCCACAGCCCGTACGGGGTCACGAAGCTCGCGGGCGAGCACCTCGCGATGCTCTACCACCGCACCTACGGCACCCCCGCGGTCGCCCTGCGGTACTTCTCCGTCTACGGGCCGCGCGAGCGCCCCGACAAGGCGATCCAGCGCTTCCTCCTCGCGGCCCGCGCCGGGGAGCCCATCCGCGTCCACGGCGACGGGAGCCAGCGGAGGGACTTCACCTATGTCGACGACGTCGTGGAGGCCACGGTGGCGGCCCTCGGGACCCCGCCCGTCGGCGCGACGATCAACATCGCCCGGGGCCACACCGAGAGCCTCGCCCACGTGATCGATGCGATCCGGGCGGTCACCGGCGCGCCGCTCCCGATCGACCGGGGCCCCGCAGAGAGAGGCGACGTCCGGGTGACCTCGGCCGACATCTCGCTCGCCCGTCGCCTGCTCGGCTACGCGCCGAAGACCGACCTCGCCGACGGCCTCCGCCGCCAGTGGGAGCACGTGAAGGCGTCGCTGGCGTAGGCGCGCTCCGACGCCGGGAAACTGGCGGCGTTTGCCCTGGCTCGGTACCGCCGGTTTGCGATCGCCGGCGGCAGCTGCCGTGCCGGGTAGACTTCCCCTTCCCGGTGGGCCGGGGTCTTGGCCGTCTCCGCGAGGTTCCGATGGACGCTCGACCCCTGCCCCTCGCCCGTGGCCTGTCCGCGGTCGTCCTCGCCGCGCTCCTGGCCCTCCCGGGGCTGCCCGGCTGCGGAGGCGGGGGCGGCACGGGGGAGGGGGCCGTCGCCGGCACTGCCGCGATCGCGGGGCGGGTCGTGATCGACACGGGCGACTTCGGGATCGTGGCCGAGCGCGAGCCGAACGGGTCCATCGCGAATGCGCAGCTCCTCCCTCCCCTCCACGTCTCCTCCTCGTTCGTCGTCGCGGGGGACGCCGGCGTCGTCGCCGTCCGGTTCGGCGTCATCGACGCCGTGGACGCCTACCGCTTCCTCTCCCTCGCCGCCCAGACCGTGGACGTCACCCTCGACGCCGAGACGGCCGGCTTCGTCCTCGGGACGTTCGGCCTGACCGTGTTCCGCACGAGCGACGGCCAGCCCGTGGGCTCGAGCGCCGGCCTCCAGAACCCGAAGCTCGTCTCCTTCCCCGCCGAGGCCGACATCTCCTACGACGTGGTCGTCACGGCCACCACCGGCGCCGGCGCCTACACGATCGAGCTCGCCTCGGCGCCCGCCCCCGTGCCGGCCCGCATCGCGACCGCCCGGGCCGCCGCGATCGAGGTCCCCCGCGGCGGGTTCGATTTGTCGGCCGACGTCGTCTCCTACGCGCTCGACGTCCCCGATTGCGCCCCGCGGCGCCTCGTCGTGCGCGCCGACGCGGACGACGCCGTCGAGCGCCTGCTGCTCGCGGTCGGGGCGCGGCTCGTGCGCCGCACGTCCAGCGGCTCCCTCGTGATCGAGGTCCCCTCCGTGTTCGGCGACGCGGGCGGACGCGAGGCCCTCGCCGCCGCGGCGCGCCTTCGGGCCGAGACCGGCGTCGTGTTCGCGGAGCCCGACTGGATCGTGCGGTCGTGCGCCGTCCCCGACGATCCCGACTTCGGCCGCCAGTGGAACCTCGACGGGATCGGCGCCCCCTCCGCGTGGGACGTCACGACGGGCATCCCGTCGATCGTCGTGGGGGTGCTCGACTCCGGCATCATCTCGCACCCCGACCTCGATCCCCAGGTCGTCCCCGGCTACGACTTCGTCTCCGACCTCGGCATCGCCGGGGACGGCGACGGACGCGACCCCAACCCCACCGATCCGGGCGGCTCGGCCCTCTCGGACGGCTCCCACGAGTGGCACGGCAGCCACGTCGCAGGAATCCTGGGGGCGGCGGGGAACGACGGCTACGGCGTCTCGGGGGTCGCGCCCGGGTGCAAGATCATGCCCTTGCGCGTCACGGGGGCCGGCGGGGGCACGATCTCCGATCTCTCCGACGCGATCCGCTACGCGGCGGGCCTCGCCGCCACGGCGGACGGTCCCGCGCTCGCCTCCCCGCTTCGGGTGATCAACGTGAGCCTCGGCACGTCGCAGCCGTCCGCCGAGCTCCAGGCCGCCTGCGACGCCGCGGAGGCGGCGGGCACGCTCGTCTGCGCCGCGGCCGGCAACACGGGCGGTGCCGTGCTCTACCCGGCGGCGTACCCCTCGGTCCTCGCCGTGGGGGCCGTGGACGGCCGGCTCGTGTACGCGACCTACAGCGGCCACGGCCCGTCGCTCGACTGCGTGGCGCCCGGTGGCAACGAGAACCGCGACGTGGCCGCCGACGGCTTCTCCGACGCGATCCTCTCGACGATCCTCGACGAGACCGTGATCCCCGCGGTGCCCGGCCAGACCTACTACAGCGGCACCAGCATGTCGGTGCCCCACCTTGCGGGCGTGGCGGCCCTGGTCCTCTCCGTCGATCCCGCGCTCTCCCTCCAAGCCCTGCGTAGCACGATCCTCTCCACCTGCCGGGACCTCGACGTGCAGGGCCCCGACGACACCACGGGGCGCGGCCTCGTCCAGGCCGGGGAGGCCGTCCGCTACGCCCTCGCGGCCCTGGGCACGCCCCGCGCGGACGCGCCGAGGCTCCTGCTCTCCTCGACGTCCATCCGACTCCCGTTCAGCGAGTCGGTCGCCACCGTGTACGTGGACAACGGCGGGGGCGGCGTCCTGCACATCGCGGGCGTCTCGACCACCACCGACTCCGGCGCCCCGTGGCTGTCCTCCTTCCTCCCCGGCGGCCTGCACTCGGATGCGGTGGACGCGGGCATGATCGCGGTCTCGGTGAGCCGCACGGGGCTCGCCACGGGCACGTACGCCGGCAACGTCTACGTCTCCGACGGCTTCTCGACGATCGGCTCGATCCGCGTGGTCATGGAGGTGGGCAGCCATCCGCTCACCACGGCGACGATCCTCGTCGTCGCCCGCCAGCAGCCCTCGGGCGTCGTGCGCGCGACGGCCCTGGCCGACGGGGCCCACGGGTTCCGCTACGCCTTCCACGGTCTCGCGGCGGGCACCTACACGGTCACGGCCGGCACCGACCTCGACAACGACGGCTTCTTCTGCGAGGCGCCCGACTGGTGCGGGTCCTTCGGCGGGACGACGGCGACCCCGCTCGTCGTGGAACCCGGAGACGTCCTCCTGGGGACGAACGTCACGATCAAGTAGGTCCGGCACGGAGGCCTGGGTCCGCGTCCCGCGCCGGGACGTGAACCCCGCCCCCGGCCTCGGCGCTCCCTCCCTGACTCCGGGAGGGTCCGACGGTGCACAAGCGACTTGCAGGGATCGGTCTGCTGCTCTGGGGCGGATGGCTGGGGGGCGCCGACGCCCTCGCCGCCGACCCCGTCCCCGCGGGCCCGATCGCGCCGCCCGATCCTCTGCCGCCCGTTCCCCCTCCGCCCGTTCCTCCTCCCCCGGCGCCCCCTCCGCCTCCCCCCGCCCCGCCCCCCCCGACCGGCCCCCGCCTCGCGGACGAGCTCGTCGTCGAGGCCGATCGCTACGTCACCGCGCCCGGCGGCGGCATCTCGACCGCCACGCGCACGTCCGCCGTCGATTGGATGGTCCCGCGGGCCACGAGCACCGTGACGGCGAAGGACATCTTCGAGCAGGGCTCGCGCACGGTCCCCATCGCCCTCGAGCGGGAGCCGGGCGTGTTCGTGCAGCAGACGAACCTGGGCGCCGGCAGCCCGATCGTCCGAGGCCTGACGGGCGAGCAGGTCCTCCTCCTCATGGACGGGATCCGCCTCAACAACGCCACCACGCGCAGCGGCCCGAACCAGTACACGACCCTGATCGATCCGTTCTCGATCGACCGCATCGAGGTGCTGCGCGGGCCGGGCTCGGTGCTCTACGGGTCGGATGCGCTCGGCGGCGTGATCAACGTGATCCCGAAGCGTCGCTCCCTCTTCACGCAGGGCCTCGACGCCGGCGCCACGCTCGCCGGCAACATGAGCACCGCGAACGACGGCGGCACGGGCTCCGCGCGCACGAGCGGCTCGGCCCACGGCATCGGCTGGGAGGCCGGCGTGAACTACCACGACTTCCAGGCCCTCAAGATCGGCGACGCGGCCGGGCTCCAGGTCCCCACGGCCTACGCAGGCTTCGCCGGCGACGTGCGGCTCTTCGTTGCGCCCGCCCGCGGGCAGGTCCTCTCCCTCGGCTACCAGGGCTACGAGGACCGGGACGTCCCGCGGACGGACGCCGTCGAGTCCGGCCGCAACCTTCGCTTCGACTTCGATCCACAGCGCCGGCAGCTGCTCGACCTCGACTGGCGGGGCGCGCAGGGCTGCGGCGTCCTCGAGTCGTGGCGCGTGAACGTGAACCTCCAGCGCTGGGACGAGGGCCGCGTCGAGGTGCGCCCGAACCGCCCCGCCGTCGAGCGCGAGCTCTACGATCGCGTCGACACGTGGGGCGCCTTCGCGCAGGCCACGCTGCGGCCATTGCCCTGCCATCGCCTGACCGGCGGCGCCGAGCTCTACCACGACTGGGTCTACAGCCGTCGCAACGACGTCAACACGGCCACCGGCGTCACGACGATCGCGCAGGCGCGCTACCCCACCGACTCGACGTGGATGCCGTTCGGCGTGTTCCTCCAGGACGAGTGGACCCCCACGCGGCGGCTCACCGTGGTCGCCGGCGTGCGGTACAGCCTCTTCGAGCTCCACACCGCGACGCGCACCGACAGCGTCCCCGTGATCCCCGAGAAGGACTCCTCGTTCGACCAGGTGACGGGCAGCCTCGCCGCCTCCTACGAGGTCCTGTCCGGCCATCGCGTCTACGCCAGCGTCTCCCAGGGCTTCCGCGCGCCCAACGTGGACGACACCACGGTCTTCGACCGCGCGGCCTCGGGCATCGAGGTCCCCAACGCCGACCTGACGCCCGAGCAGGAGCTCGCGTACGAGCTCGGGTGGAAGGCCGAGCAGCGCTGCTGGCACGGCGGCGCGTCGGTGTTCCTTTCCGACTTCACCGACCTCATCCAGCGCGTGCCGGGCACGTTCGAGGGCTCGCCGACGATCGACGGCCTGCCGGTCAGCACCCGCGAGAACGTCGCCGAGGCCACGATGAAGGGCTTCGAGGTCTGGGGCGAGGCGTTCCTCGGCCGCGGATGGTCGGCGTTCGCCAGCGCGTCCTACGTCCACGGCGACAACGACGAGACGGGCGAGCCCCTCAACAAGATCCCGCCGCTCAACGGCACGTTCGGCGCGAAGTGGAGGCGCGGCGACGACCGACTATCCGTCGAGCCCTTCATCCGGTGGGCGGGCCGTCAGACCCGTCTCTCGCAGGCCGACAAGGACGACTTCCGCATCGGCCCGGGCGGCACGCCCGGCTGGTGGACCGCGAACCTGCGGCTGGGCTACACCGTGGACGACCGCTTCGAGTGGACCGTCGAA
>JAYTCP010000081.1:0-2403 GCA_043736435.1 Planctomycetia bacterium
AGGGGGGCGAGGGGGGCGGGACCGGCGAGGCGGGACGCGGCGGAGGGGAGACGGGCGGCTCGTCCGCGCGCGCGGGCGCGCCCGCGAGGAGCGACAGGGCGACGAGGGCCCATGCTGCGAGGCGGGCGGCGAGGCGAGGGTGCGCGCCGGGCGTCCTGGCGTTCCTCCGTCCGGCCCCTTGGGCCGGAGAGCCCGTCGCTCCCCGGAACCTCCTCATCGGGCGCCCTTCCTCCTCTCCGGACGCGGCTTCCTGTCCGGCTTCGACTTCTTCTTCCCCTTCTTCTTCCGCATGATCGCCTTGAGGCCATCGGCCGGGACGAGGCACACGAGGGTGCCCGCGCCCGCCCCGGGACCCCGCGCGTCGAGGGCGACCACCGCGAACGCCCCCTTCGACAGGCGCAGGGCGTCGGGCGATGTGCCGAGGAGATGCGCCAGCACGCGGGTGAGGTGGGGGTCGTGGCCCACGATCCAGCGCACGGGCACGACCCTCGGCCGAGGCGCGGGCACGGGCGCGCCGCCCACGTCGGAGGGCGGCCGTGCGCTCGTCGCGGGCGGCAGCACGGGCCCCTCGCGGTCGGAGAAGGCCGGGGGCGTCCTCGCGAGGGCCTTCGCGATGCGCTGCGGATCGGCGTCGGGCGCCATCGCCGAGGTGCGGAGGATGAGAGGCGCGGCGCCGCAGGCCCCGAGCGCCGCCGTGACCGTCTCGCTCGCGCGTCGCAGGCGGCTCGTCCACACGTCGCACGGGGCGAGCCCCATGCGACGGAGGGCCTTCCCCGCCCGCCGCGACTGCTTGCGGCCGCGCGGCGTGAGCGGGCGCCGCGCGTCGAGCTCCACCGTCGGGAGCGGGTCGCCCGCGTCGCCATGCCGGATCAGAACGAGGAACGTCGCCGCCGTGTCGTCCGCCATGAAGCCTCCCGCACCGGCGCGGCCCGGGGCGCCGGCCCCCACCACCCTATCCGAGCGCGAGCGCCGCGGGGGGCCGGGGCGGACCGGGGCCGCGCCCCCGCGCCCCCCTAAGATCCACAGGTGCCTCCGACCGTTCTCGCCATCGTCTTCCTCGCGGTCATGGGGGTGGCCGTCGGGGTGTTCGTCCGGGCCTACGTCGTCCGCAAGGACCGTCCGCGCCACGTGCGCCTGGCGATCCTCGGCACGGCGATCGACGTCTTCGGCACGATCGCCGTCGTCGTGACGTCCCGCTTCCTCGACTGGACCGTGCCGGCCCTCCTGCCCGACGTCGCGCGGGTCCACCGGGTGTTCGCCTACGTGGCGAGCGCATTCCTCGTCTTCCAGGCCGTCAGCGGGGCGATGCACCTGCGGATCCACACGAAGACCGGGCTGCCCTTCCTCGTCCTGTACGTCGCCACCTACGCCCTCGCCGTCATCGCCTACACGCCCCGGTAGCGGGGCGGGAGGCTACGGCTCGAGCAGGGCCGCGAGGGCGGCGTCGAGGTCCTCGAGGGTGTGGAGGAGCGCGTCGGGCCGGTGCGTCGCGAGGACGTCGGCGGACACGGGGCCCGTCGCCACGAGCACGGCCTTGGCGCCGATCGCGCGGGCGGCGTAGACGTCGGCGGGGGCGTCGCCGATCACCACGGGGCGCGCGTGGGGCGCGAGCGCCGCCGCGGCGCGGGCGACGTCGGCGCGATCCTCGTGGAGATCGCCGAACCCGCCCTCGAGGGGGAGCGCGACGTGCAGGCCCGCGGCCGTGAGCTTGCGGCGGGCGCCCTCGCGCAGGTTCCCGGTCAGGAGGAGGGGCGGCGCGCATCGGCCCGCCCGGGCGGCCGCTCCGAGCGCCTCCGCGAGCGCGAGTGCGCCGGGGATCGCCGTGCAGCCCCGGACCGGGAGGCCCTCGGCGAGGAGCTCGAGGTAGCGGAGGTGGACGCGGAGCACGCCCGCCCGGTCGCCCGGATGGCCGGCCCGGCGCAGGAGCTCCGCGGCGATCCACGCGTCGGTCCGGCCGGTGAAGGTCGAGCGGTCGGTGTCGCTCGTCTCGTTCCCCGCGACCTCGGCGACCGCGCGGAGCATGGCGGGTCGCCCGGCGCGATCCCGGAGCACGGTGCCGTCCAGGTCGACGAGGACGACGGGGAGGCGGCCCGCGGGGGCCCCGGAGGCCGTCACTTGCCGAAGCGCCCCGGCGCGCGGGCGAGCATCTTCTCGACGAGGTGAGCGGACGCGCCCGAGAGCGACGCCGCCGTCTTGACGGAGATGGCCGCGGAGAAGAAGGCGTCCCGCTGCTTGTGGGCGTACGCGAACGCGGCGAGGGCTTCGAGGTGCTCGACGTCCTTGCCCGCGAAGGCGCGTTTCCCGAGGTCGGCGAGCGCCTCCGGCCAGAGCTCCGCCCAGGGCAGCTCGAGCACCTTGCCGTCGACCGTCACCTGGAGGCCCGTGGGCTTCGCGACGGAGATC
>JAYTCP010000082.1:0-2905 GCA_043736435.1 Planctomycetia bacterium
CCTGTTCGACGTCGCGGGGTTCTCGGTCACGAACCACGTGATCATGCTCGGCGTCGCCGCCCTGCTGATGCTCCTCGTGTTCCCGCTCGTCGCGCGCAATCGGAGCCTCGTCCCGACCGGCTTCCGCAACCTGGTCGAGTCGGTGCTGCAGTACATCCGGGAGCAGATCGCGCGGCCGGTGCTGCACGACGCGACGGATCGGTTCATGCCGTTCCTGTGGACCGTGTTCTTCCTGATCCTCTTCGCGAACCTGCTCGGCGCGCTCCCGATCGACCCCTTGATCACCGGCATCACGGGCAAGCCCTCCCACGTCGCGGGCACGGCCACGGGCAACATCGCGGTCACCGCGGGCCTCGCCCTGTGCGCCTTCTTCGCCGTCCACATCGGCGGCATGATGGAGCAGGGCATCGGCCCCTACTGGAAGGCCTTCGTCCCGCATGTCCCCAGGGCGCTCTACCCGCTGATGCTCCTCCTCGAGCTCATGGGCGCCCTGGTGAAGCCCTTCGCCTTGGCCATCCGTCTCTTCGCGAACATGATCGCGGGCCACATCGTGCTGGCGATCCTCCTCGGCTTCACGACGCTGCTCGCAACGAGCGTGAGCGGCATGAGCGTGGGGGTCAGCCTCGCCTCCGTGCTCGGCGCCACCTTCATCGGCCTGCTGGAGCTGTTCGTCTGCTTCCTCCAAGCCTACATCTTCACGTACCTCACCACCCTCTTCCTCGGCATGGCGGTCCACCCGGACCACTAGGGCGCCCCCCACCCCGCCGGCCGCGCGGCCGACAGCGACCCGCGTCGCCGATCCCCCCGCGGTGCGTCCCGTTCTCGTTCCGTTCCACGTCGCCGTTCACCAACCTGCCTCTCACCTACCTGGAGGAGACCCGATGGGCCTCTCGCTCGCGAACCTGTTCCACACCGTCCTCGCCGCGGAGGGCAGCGGCACTCTCTTCGGCGCCAACGGCCTCCTCGCCATCGGCGTCGGCCTGGTCGTCTTCGGCGCCGCGAAGGGCATCGGCGCGATCGCGAGCAGCGCGGTCGAGTCGATTGCGCGCCAGCCGGAGGCCGGCGGCCGCATCTTCACCAGCATGATCATCTCGGCGGCGCTCATCGAGGGCTTCACGTTCTTCGCCCTCGTCATCTGCATGCTCGCCCAGCCGTAGGATCCGGCCCTCGACGACGTGAGGGTCCGCGGGCACGCCCCGCGGGCCTCGTCGCCGTCGCTCACCGCCCGGGACCGCGTCCCGGTCGTTCACAACCCGCGGCCTCCCTTGCCGCCCCCCGGAGGGCTCATGCCGACGCGCCTGATCCGTGCTCTCGCCCTGATGCTGATGCTCCCGCTCGCCCTGTCGATCCTCTGGGCCCCTCCCGCGTTCGCGGAGGAGGCGCCCCACGGGGCCGACGACGGCGGCGGCGCGAGCTTCATGGTCCCCGACCGTGCCGTCGCGATCGCGACGATCCTCGTCTTCGTGCTGCTCCTCGTGGTGCTCAAGAAGACCGCCTGGGGTCCCATCCTCACGGGCCTGAAGGCGCGCGAGCAGGGCATCCGGGAGAACATCGAGGGGGCCGAGAAGGTGAACGCCGACGCGAAGGCCCTGCTCGCCGAGTACGAGCAGAGGCTCGGGAAGGCCGCTGACGAGGCCCGCGCCATGGTCGACGAGGGTCGCCGCGACGCCGACCTCCTCAAGTCTCGCATCGTCGCGGAGGCCACGGCCGAGGCCGGGCGCGAGCGAGAGCGCGCGTTGCGCGACATCGAGATCGCCCGCCAGGGCGCCCTCAAGGACGTCTACGACCAGGTGGCGGCCGTCGCGACGGACGTCGCCGGCAAGATCCTCGGCGAGCACCTCGACCCCGCCGGCCACCGTCGCCTCGTCGACGAGGCGGTCGGCGCCTACGAGCGCACCCGCAAGGCGCCGGGAGCGCGCGCGTGAGCGCACGAGGCACCGAGAGCCTGGGCACGGTCTATGCCGAGGCGCTGGCCGAGGCGGCGGACGCCCAGGGCCTCCTCGAGGAGGTCGGCGCCGACCTCGAGACCTTCGCGGCACAGTGGCGCACGGGTCGCGAGCTGGAGGCGTTCTTCAGGTCGGGCGCCATCCGCCGCGACGAGAAGAGCCGCGCCCTCGACGCGGTCTTCCGCAGCCGCACGGCGAAGGTCTTCGGCGACTTCCTCCAGGTGCTGCTCAAGCGCAACCGCATGTGGCTCCTCCCGCGCGCGTCCGACGCCTACGGGAAGATCCTCGACCGCAAGCTCGGCCGCGTGCCCGTCAGGGTGGTGACCGCGGCCCCCGTCTCCGATGCCGACCTCGAGGGCTGGCGCGTCCGCATCCGCGCCGCCATCGGCAAGGAGCCCGTCCTGTCCCACGAGGTCCGGCCCGCCCTGATCGGCGGCGCCGTGATCCGCGTGGGAGACACCGTGGCCGACGGCAGCGTGCGCCGTCGCCTCTTAGAACTCAGGGCCCGCATCGCGTCCGCGGGCATGGCGAACCAGGGAAGCAGGTAGGCCCCATGCGCATCAACCCCGAAGAGATCGCGTCCGTCCTCCGCAAGGAGATCGAGTCGTACAAGAGCGAGCTCGACGTCGCCGAGGTCGGCACCATCCTCGAGGTGGGCGACGGCATCGCCCGCATCTACGGCCTCGACCGCGCGCTCGCGGGCGAGATGCTGGAGTTCGAGGGCGGCGTCCGCGGCCAGGTCTTCAACCTCGAGGAAGGCTCCATCGGCGCCATCATCCTCGGCGACTACAAGGACCTGAAGGAGGGCCAGATGGTGCGCCGCACGGGCGCGCTGCTCGAGGTCCCCGTGGGCCAGGGCCTGATCGGCCGCGTCGTCGACGCGCTGGGCAACCCCCTCGACGGCAAGGGACCGATCGTCGCGGAGACGACCCGGCCCGTCGAGATGATCGCCCCCGGCA
>JAYTCP010000083.1:0-4784 GCA_043736435.1 Planctomycetia bacterium
GCTGGCCCAGAATGACATCAAGAAGGTGCTCGCGTACTCCACGGTGAGCCAGCTCGGCTACATGTTCCTGGGCCTCGGCGTGGGGGCGTGGCACGCGGCGCTGTTCCACCTCACCACGCACGCCTTCTTCAAGGCGCTCATGTTCCTGGGCTCGGGCAGCGTGATCCACGCCTGCCACCACGAGCAGGACATGCGCCGGATGGGCGGGCTCTTGAAGAAGATCCCGGTCACCGGGATCACGTTTGCGATTGGCGTGCTGGCGATCTCCGGCGTCCCCTTCCTCTCCGGTTTCTACAGCAAGGACGCCATCCTCTCCGGGGCCTACCACCGCTTCCCGGCGCTGTTCTGGATGGGGCTGGGTTCCGCGGTGCTCACCGCCTTCTACATGACCCGGCTGTTCGTCATGACGTTCCTCGGCAAGCCGAAGGACGAGCACGTGTTCGAGCATGCGCACGAGAGCCCCGCGGCCATGACCGTTCCGCTCATCGTCCTCGCCGTGCTCTCGGTCGCGGCCGGCTGGGGCGCGTGGCACTCGAACCTGCTCGACCCGGTGAAGGTCCTCGGGGTCGCCCCGTTCGCCGGCTCGATCCACGGGCACGAGCACAGCACGATGATCATGGTCTTCGCGAGCCTCGCCGGCATCGGCGGGCTCGTCCTCGGCTGGCTCGTCTTCCGCAGCGAGGCCCTCGTCGCGCGGCTGAAGGCGCCGTTCAAGGGGCTCGAGACCGCGTTCGCGAACAAGTTCTGGTTCGACGAGCTCTATCGGGAGCTCCTCCTCCGGCCGGTCTACCTCGTCGCCCGCTTCTTCGCCTGGTCCGACGGCGCGGGTGTGGACGGCGCGGTGAACGCGATCGGTCGCGGGACGGTCGTCACGGCGAACGCCTCCGGCGTGGTCGACAACGCCGTCGTGGATGGCGCGGTCCGCGGCACCGGGGCCGCGGTCCTCCTGGGTGGAGGCGGGCTGTCCCGCGTGCAGTCGGGTCGCATCCGGACGTACCTCGCCCTGGGCGTCGTCGCGGTCGCGCTCGTCCTGATCTTCGTCCCGTGGCTCTAGCGAATCCTGTAGGGCCGGAATCCGCATGAACTCGCACCTGCTGACCCTGACAGTCTTCCTCCCGATCGCGGGCGTCCTGCTCTGCCTGCTCGTCCCCCGCGACTCCGCGGGGCGCGCCTGCCGCTGGATCAACCTGCTGACGTGCATCGCCGTCTTCGGCGCCACGCTGGCGGTCTGGTCGGGCTGGGCGGGAGAGGGCGTGAAGGCCGGGACCTACGCGCTCGTCGAGGACGGCGTCTGGATCCCCGCCTTCGGGATCCGCTACCACGTGGGCGTCGACGGCGTGAGCGTCGCGCTCCTCCTCCTGACGTCGTTCGTGTGCCTGACCGGCGCCATCGCGTCGTGGAAGATCGAGAAGAGCCCCAAGGGCTACCACGCGATGTACCTCCTGCTGCTCTCGGGCATGCTCGGGGTCTTCGTCTCCCTCGACCTGTTCCTCTTCTACGTCTTCTGGGAGCTCATGCTCCTCCCGATGTACTTCCTCATCGGGATCTGGGGCGGCCCCCGGCGGCAGTACGCGTCGATCAAGTTCTTCATCTACACCCTGGCCGGCTCGGTCCTCCTGCTCGCCGGCATGATCCTGATCTACGTCCACCACAAGACCTTCCAGATCCCCGAGATCGCCGAGATCGCCCGCACGACCGGCCTCTTCTCGGGTCTCGGCTCCATGGTGGCGCTCCAGCGGGCCGTGTTCATCGGGCTCTTCATCGCCTTCGCCGTGAAGATCCCCTCCTTCCCGTTCCACACGTGGCTTCCCGACGCGCACGTCGAGGCGCCCACGCCGATCTCGATGATCCTGGCCGGCGTGCTCCTGAAGATGGGCGGCTACGGCCTCATCCGGATGGCCTACCCCTTCTTCCCGCAGGCGGCCGCCTGGGCGGGGACGACCATCGTCGTCATCTCGCTGATCAGCATCGTCTACGGCGCGCTCGTCGCCATGGCGCAGACCGACTTCAAGAAGCTGGTGGCCTACTCCTCGGTGAGCCACATGGGCTTCGTGACCCTTGGGCTCGCGAGCCTCCACCCCGCCGGCGTCTCGGGCGCGATGTACATGATGCTGGCCCACGGCACGATCAGCGCGATGCTCTTCATGGTCGTCGGCGTGATCTACGAGCGGGCCCACCACCGCGACATCGACCGCTTCGGCGGGCTCGCCTGGACGATGCCCGGCTACTTCGCGCTGGCGGCTTTCGCGATCTTCGCGAGCCTCGGGCTTCCCGGCCTCTCCGGGTTCATCGCCGAGATCACGGTCTTGATGGGCGCCTTCGACACCTTCCCGCGTCTCACCCTGGTCGCGACGCTGGGCGTGGTGGTGACGGCGGCCTACTACCTGATCACCCTGCAGAAGGTCTACCTGGGAGAGACGCCCGCGGTCTACAAGGACCCCGCCCACTACCCCGACGTCACACGGCGGGAGCTCCTGGTCCTCGTGCCCCTCGCGATCGTGACGCTGTACATGGGCATCCTGCCGGCCCGCGTGATGGACATCTACCGGTTCGACCTCGAGTCGATCCTCGCCCCCGTCCGCCTGGCGGCGGGGCTCAAGTAACGCCCCATGACGGTCCTCGGCGCCCTCCTTCCCTCGATCCTCCTCACCGCGGGCATCCTCGCGGTGCTCTTCGCGGACATCCTCGCGAAGGGGCGCCGTCCCCTGCTGCTGCCGTGGATCTCGGGGACCGTGCTCGTGGCCGTCGCCTTCCTCGCGGGGCTGTGGCTCGCCGAGGGTCGCGGGGGGAACGGGATCCTGCTCGGCGCCCTCCGCTACGACGCGTTCGCGCTGGTGCTGACGCTGTTCTGCGCCGTGGCGGGCCTCGTCTCCATCCTCGCGACCCTCGTCGGGGACGGCAACCGCCGGCCCGGCGGCGAGTTCCACGCGCTCGTCCTGGGCTCGGTCCTCGGCATGTCGGTCCTCTCCGCCGCCGTCGACCTCGTGACCCTCTACCTCGCGTTCGAGCTCGTCTCGATCACGGGCTACGTCCTCGTCGGCATGCGCCGCTCCGACCGCCTCGCGAACGAGGCGAGCATGAAGTACGTGCTCTTCGGCGCCGTGTCGTCGGGGCTCATGCTGTACGGCCTGTCGCTGCTCTTCGGCCTGGCCGGCGGCACGAGCCTCGAGGCGATCCGGATCGCCGTCGCGCAGGGCGCGGCCGACCAGCCCGTGTTCATCGCGGCGGCGCTGCTCGTCTTCGCGGGGTTCGCCTTCAAGATCAGCGCGGTCCCGTTCCACTTCTGGGCGCCCGACGTCTACCAGGGCGCGCCGACCGCCGTCGCGGGCTTCCTTGCCGTGGCGAGCAAGGCCGCGGGCTTCGCCGGCCTCGTGCGCATCCTCTGGGCCATGGGTGCGAAGACCTCGGTCGCCTCGAGCCCCATGGGTGCGTTCCTCCCGAGCGCCGGCCCGCTGTCCTCCATCCTCGCCGTCAGCGCGGTCCTCACCATGACGGTCGGCAACCTCGCCGCCTGCCGCCAGACCGACCTGAAGCGCCTCCTCGCGTACTCCTCGATCGCGCACGCCGGCTACATGTTGATGGCGCTGTCCGTGTGGACCGAGCCCGCCGTCGAGGCCGTCGTCTTCTACCTGGTCACGTACCTGTTCATGAACCTGGCGGCGTTCCTCGTCGCCGGCATCGTGATCCGCGCCACGGGCACCAGCGACCTCTCCTCGCTCCGGGGTCTGGCGATCCGCCACCCTTGGCTCGCGGCCGGCTTCGCGATCGTCATGCTCTCTCTCACCGGCCTGCCGCCCATGCTGGGCTTCGTCGGGAAGTTCGTGCTCTTCAAGGCCGTCCTCGACCAGGGCTTCGTCTGGCTCGCCGTCGTCGGCCTGGTCAACGGCGCGATCTCGCTCTACTACTACGCGAAGCCGTTGATGCGCATGTACCTCGACGATGCCGAGGGCACCGAGCCCGCCGTGCCCGTCGGGGCCGGCGCGGCGGTCCTCGCGTGCGCGCTCGTGGTGCCCGTGCTCGCGTTCTTCCTCTGGTGGTCGCCCATCTCGTCCTTCGTGCGGGGCGTGGTGCCGGCGCTCGGACTCCCCTCATGACCGTCGAACGCCGCATCGACGCCGTCCCGGTGATCGCGCCGCACCCGTCGGCCGACCCCCTCCGTCGGCGCCTCGACGACCTGCTCACGCGCTGCTTCTACTCGGGCGCCGGGTACGTGTTCGAGTCCGATCCGCACGTGGTGCCCGAGGACGGTCCGCTCCTCGCCGCGCTCGCCGACATCCGCCAGGAGGACCGCCGCCACGCGCACGCGCTGGCGAGCCTGATCCAGGCCCGGGGCGGCGTGCCGCAGCCCGGCGTCTTCCCGTGGTGGAACCAGGACCTCAACTACCTGACCGTCCCGACGATCGCCCGGTTCGTGCTCGAGTCGATGCGGGAGGAGGCCGGCCACTACACCGAGCTCGTCGCCGCCTGGCCGGCCGACGATCCGGGTGGGCTCGCCGCCCTCTCCTCGGTGCGCGCCGACAAGGTGCGTCAGGTGGCTTCCCTCGGCCCGATCGTCGTCGAGGCGGAGCGCCGCGAGGCCGAGACCTACAAGACGCAGATCGCCGCGGTCAAGAAGGCGCGCGACGCGCGGCTCGCCAAGGAGAAGGCCGCCGCCGAGGCGGCGCGCAAGGCGAAGCAGGCAGCCAAGAGCGGCGCGCCCGCCGCGGCGAAGCCCGCCGTCGTCGCCGCGCCGGCCGCGGTGCTCCTGGACCCGAAGGAGCCTGGCATCTCCCCGAAGGAGCGCG
>JAYTCP010000084.1:0-11512 GCA_043736435.1 Planctomycetia bacterium
CGGAGGACGCCGGCCGCCTCCGTGCGCGCGCGAAGGCCGATCTCGAGTCCACCGTCTTCGAGTCGCTCTTCGCCTGACGGCCGGATCGAAGGACAGGACCCCGGCGCCCCGTGGATCGAAGGCCCCGCGGGGCGCCTTCGTTTTCGGGCCGTCCGGGCGTCGACCGGGGGCCGGCGGGCGCCGGGGGGCCCGAGCCCGCCGCCTGCCCGCGGCTCAAGTTCCGGGGGCGTGCCGGTCGAAGGGTTGCACGGGGGGTCCAAGCGGTCCGCGCGCCGGGTAGGCGTGGACGCCGGACCCGCGGCGCGCCGAGTAGGCCTGACCAGGCCGAGCCGACGCACCCAATGGTCCGGCGGTGAGATCAGCAGTACCCGTCGGCGGTTCGCGCTCAGAGGAGCCCGCGAACCATGGCACGTCGCCTCGTCATCCCCCTCGTGGCCGCGATCGCGGTCGGAGTCGTCTCGCTCTTGCCCGCATCGGCGACCGCCGAGCCGCTGCGAGCCCACCCGTACTTCCAGGACGCGGGCACCCTCGACTGGAGCACGACCCTCGACGAGGCCACGGCGTCCGCCCGGTCGTCGGGACGGCTGATCTTCATCGAGTACGGGCGCAAGCGCTGCGGCAACTGCAAGACGACGGTCGAGCGCATCCTGCCCGCCAAGGGGCTCAAGGCCCGGATGTCCGCGCTCTGCGTGGGCCTGGCGATCGAGTGCGACACCCCCGACCCGCGCGTCGACGCGCTGTTCACCCGGTGGCTGCCGACCGCGTCGATCCTCCCCTTCTGCGCCCTGGTCACGGCGGACCTGAGGTGGGTGGACGGCTGGGCCGGCCTCATCGGCGCCGACGACTGCGCGCGGCGGGTCACCTTGGCGGAGCCCGTCTGCGCCCGCTGGCGGGCGGTGGCGGCGGCGGTCACGCCGCCCTGCTCCGCGCGCGGCGCGAAGCCGACGGCGGCGGCCCTGCCCCCGCCGCCCCCGGCATTCAGCGCCCCGGCCGCCCCCCTCGTGAGCGCGCGGCCGTCTCCTGCGGCGCGGCCGTGGTGCCCGCCCGCGACCGCGAAGCGGATCCCTGGCGCCTCGACGCTGTCCCTGGACGGCGCCTCGGCCGGCTGCGGCGACGACGGCGGCGACATGTAGTGCGAGGGCGGCGTCTGCCGGCTCGTCCGGCGTCCCGTGGCGGTGGGGGCACCGCTTCCCGCGCCGGCGCCGGTCCCGCAAGCCCCCCCCGCTGCGGTCACCGTCCGGCACGCGCAGGCGGCGTTGGGGGCCGCTCCCCCCTCGAAGATCACCGGGGCACCGGTAGCCGAGCCGCCCGCCGGCCTGGCGATCGCGCCGACGGCTCCCCGTCAGGCCCTGACGCACACGGCGACGGAGGCGGACCTCGCGGCGGCGCGGGAGATCCTCGCCCGTGCGGTCTCGGCGGCGAGCCGCGGCGCGTACGGCGACGTGATCCGGCTGCACGCCGACGCGTCGCGACTCCCGGCGATCGCCGAGCCGCTCGTGTGGAACGACCTCCACTCGCGGGCCGAGGCGTGGATCCGCGCCCGGGTCGAGTCCACGCCCTCGGGACCCCGCCCCGCGTCCGCCCGCTGAAGGGTGTGAACTCGTCGCCATCGGCAGCGGGCGGGCCAAGTCCCGTGCCGCGGCGCATTCGACGATCTCCTCCCACTTCCTGAGGGCACGCGAAGGCCGGTTCCGCACGTCCACCCGCCGGGTTCGGGAAGCCCCGGCGGGTGGATCGTCCGCCGCGACCGCGCCCGGCACGTTCGGCGAATCCTGAATCGGGCCTCGGGGGTCAAGTCGCCCCGGCACCCGTCCGACCTCCGGGGACGGGGGGCGGAGCGCCCTCCTCTAGGGTCGGCGCTGCGAGGGTCAGGCTGTCGGGGCGTCCGGCGACGATGTGCCGGACGCTTCGCGACGGTCGCGCCCCGCGATCCGCGCCGGTCGTCGGGTCGTGCCCGGAGGGAGTCCGTCGATGCTTCGTCTTCGCGTCGCCGCCGCGACGTTCGCGCTGGCGGTGGTGGGCCTCTGTGTCCCCTCGAGCGCGGCCGCCGCCGCCCACCCGTACTTCGACGACCGCGGCACCCTTGAGTGGTATCGCTCGCTCGACGAGGCGCAGACGGCGGCCCGCCGCACCGGCAAGCTGATCTTCATCGACTCCGGCCGCCTCCGGTGCGGGAACTGCCGCACCCTGATCGGAGACGTGGTGCCGAGCCCCCGCGTCCGCGAGCGCATGGCACGCATCGCCATCGGGCTGTCCGACGAGATCGATCGGCCCGACCCGCGCGTGATGCAGATCCTCGAGCGGGGGGTCCCCAACGCGGAGATGCTGCCGCTCGTGGGCTTCGTGACGCCCGAGCTGCGCTGGGTCACGGGGTGGTCGGGTCACATGGACGTCGAGGGGGTCTGCGGCTACCTGGCGATCGCCGAGCAGCGGTGGCAGCAGGTGCAGACGTTCCGGGCCCGGACGGGGGCCATGCCCGCGCCGCTGTCCGCGCCGGCGCAGCGGCCGCTCTCCACGGAGCCGAAGCCGGTGGCGCCTCGCCCCGCGGTGACGCTGCCGGCCCAAAGCCCCGCGCCGTCCCGTCACGACGACGGCGGATGCGAGCTGCCCTCGGCCGCGCGGGCCCGGGCCGCCGCACCCGCGCCGCCGCGCCCGGTCGAGCCTCCGGTCGCGCCGACCGTCGAGCCACGTGCGCTGCGTTCCCCCCCCGCGCCGACGCCGACGCCGGTTCCCCCGCTCGCCGAGAGCCCGCGGCCGCCGGTTCGCGCACCGGCGATGGCCAAGTCTCTCCCGTTGCCGGTCGCGGCCGTGACCCCGCCGAGCACCGGCACGCTCCTCTCGCGCGTTCGCGCGGCCGCGGCGACGGCACGCTACGGCGAGGTGATCCGGCTGGGCGAGACGGAGCGACCGTCCCCGGGAGAACGCGCCGAGTTCGACGCGCTCGTCCAGCGCGCCCACACGTGGGTGCTCTCGAGCATGGCCGAGGCCGAGGCCGCCGCGCGGGCCCGCCGGCTCCCGGAGGCGATGCGCACGCTCGCGGTGGTCCGGTCCGAGCTCCACCACACGCAGTGCCCCGCCCTCACCGACGCCGAACGGGGTGAGCGCGCGGTCCGCTGCCTGATCGCCATCGAGCGCGGCTCGCCGGACAGCAAGGGTACCCCCGAGGAGCTGCGGAAGCAGGCGTACGCCGACTTCCGGGGCACGCGCTGGGCCGCCCTGTTCCGCAGCCGCGCCTGACGCTGCCGACGGCACGCCACCCTTCTCTCCGGTCTCTCGGGGCCCCGCGACGTCCCACGCCGCGGGGCCGGGCGCCCGCGATCCCCCCCGGCCCCCGGGCGGGGCCCGTCCCTCGGGTCTCGCATGGCCGCGCCCGGGTGCGGATCTACGCTTGACGATCATGAATCCCCCCGACCGCAAGCCGATCGTCGAGTCCCTGGAAGACCTCGTCGTCGCCGTCAGCCAGCTCGTCCACGCGGTGGCCGCCACCGTGAAGAGCACACGCGAGATCGTGGCACCCCTCCGCGGCGCCAAGTCGCGTCGCAAGGCGGCCAAGCAGACCAGGAAGGCCGCGAAGGGCGCCGCCGAGGGCGCGGCGCGCAAGCGGCGAGAGAAGGGCAGGCGAGCTGCGAAGCGCGCGTCGCGGAAGGGCTGACCTCCGCGACTCGCGCCGCGCCCCACGCCCGTACAGGTGCCCCCGATGGCGCGCGGGCCTCGGGGGGTTCTATGCTCGGGGGATGGCTTCCCGCCGCCGCCCGCTCCGCGTCCTGCTCCTGCTCGTCCTCGCGCTCCTGCTCTGGCTCCTGCTCGAGCTGAATCGCTTCCTCCCGGGCTCGTGGCCGGGAGGCGGGGGCGACACGGGCTCCCGCCCCATGCCCGCGGGGTCCGAGCCCGACCCGAAGCGAGTCCGCCCCGACGAGACGCCGATCGCCCCGCTCGTGCCGCAGGCGCCGATCCTGCGGGTGGTCCTCGCGGCGCCCGCGGGCGCGAAGGCCGCCCCCGCGACGATCACGGCGCGGACTGCGGACGGCCGCACCCTGTCGTTTACCGGCAGCGGCACCGTCGCCGGCACCGGCACCGGCGCAATCCAGCTCGACGGCACCTCGGGAATCCTCGGCATGGCGCCCGACGCGGTGGACGACCTCGTCGTCGAACGCGCCGGGAAGCGCCTCTTCCACGGGCCGTTCCCCCGCGCAACGGGCACCGACATCGTCGTCGCGTGGCCCCGCGCGCCCCTCCCGTCGGCCACCCCTCGCCCGCCGGGACCCGCGCCCCTGCGCGTGACCGACGAGGCGGGAGCCCCCGTCGCGAAGGCCGAGGTCCACGTCACGGGACGTCCAGGCAAGGACGCGGTCACCACCACCGACGCGGAAGGCCGCGCGCAGATCGTGCTGCCTCCCGCGGGCCGCGTGCGCATCTGCGCGGCGGCGGACGGGTTCGGCGAGGCGTGCATCGACGCGTCGATGCGCTCCTCGGAGCCGCTCGAGATCCGCCTGCCGCGGATGGAGCGGAGGTCCGCGCGCCTCGTGGACCCGGAGACGGGCGCGGCGCTGCGCGCGACCGCCGTGCGTCTGAGGGGCTCCGACGGGGCCGTGCGCGACCTTCCGCCGCCCGAAGGCGGCTTCGACCGTGTCGAGGTCACGTGGCCGCGGACGCGGATGGCGGGCGCAAGCGTCGAGATCGAGGTACCCGACCGCCCGCTGCTGCGCGTGCCGCTCGACACGCTGCCGGATGCGCTGCCGATCCCGGGAGGACGCACGGTGGAGGTGATCGTGTCGAGCCCAACGGGCCCGGCCGCCCTGCGCGTCCCGGTGGCCGTGCGGTGGGCGCCCGAGGGCGTCCGCGAGCCGCTCGACGCCGACACCGTGACGGCACGCGTCCTGACGGACAAGGACGGACGCGCCCGGGTGCCGGTGCCGGCCGGGCGCGCGGTCGAGATCCTGGTGGAGCCGGAGGGCGCGGCCCCCACCGGACGTACGATCTCCGCGGACGCGAAGGAGCCCGTCCCGATCGCCCTCGCGGCCGGGGTCCCGCTTCGAGTCCGCGTGGAGACCGCGGACGGGAAACCCGTGGTCGGCGCCAACGTCGTGGCGCTCGCCCGCGCAGGGAACGCCACCGTGCGTCGGCGCGCCCTCACCTCGGAGGACGGCACCGCCACCCTCCCGCCGGTCGGCGAGGGGCGTCTCGAGGTGTACGCCCATCGCCCGGGGTTCTCCTGGGCGGTCGCGACGGTCGATGCCCGGCCGGGCGCGGGTCCCACGCGTCTCGTGCTGTCCCCCGGCCGCCGGCTCTCGCTCGTCGTCGAGGATCCCGACGGGCTCCCCCTGGGAGGCGTCGCCGTCCGGTCCGTCGCGCGCGCGGACGCCTCCGCGGGCGCCCCCGATCCGATGGACCCCGACGGCGCGCCGTGGACGACCGACGCCGACGGCGTGCTCGTGGTGGAGGACCTTCCCGACCGTGAGATGGACCTCTATCTCGGGCGCGCGGGCCACGAAGAGGAGGTGCTCGCCCGCGTGCGTCCCGGCGCGACCACTTGGTTCGCGACGCTCGTCAGGACGAGGCGCTGACGCGGGGGACGAAGGCCTTCCCTACACGGAGACGCGGTCTAGCGTCTTGCGGGCCCACAGCTCCAGCATGACGAGCAGGTGGATGACGGCTCCCCGGTCCTGCCTGCCCGTCGCATGGTCCTTCAGCATGGCGCGCACGGCGGTCGTGTCCGTGAAGCCGCGTTCGCGCGCGCGGGCGGACAGGAGCGTGTCCTCGGCCAGGGGGAGCAGCGTGTCGGCGTAGAGCGCGTCGCAGGGGAACGCGAAGCCCCGCTTGCCCACGGCGGCGAGCTCGGGGTCGATCACCTCGCGGACGTAGGCGCGAAGGACCTGCTTCTGGCGTCCGCGGCCGATGCCGCCGCGCACCTCGAGACGCGCGGCCGCCGCGGCCACGCGACGGTCGAGGAACGGGTGGCGCCCCTCGACGGCGTGGGCCATGAGCGCGCGATCCTCCTTCACGAGCAGGTCGTACGGGAGATAGCGACGGCGGTCGTCCTCCATCGCCTCCTCGGCGGTGGTCGGCCCGGGAATCGGCTGGGGCGCGGCCAGGCTGCGGAGGCGGGGCCCCATGAGGGCGCGCGCGTCGCCGGGCGCCTGGACGCGCTGGAGGCCGCGATACAGCCCCTCGGGATCGGCCGAGGCGCGGAGGAGCCGGGCGCCCGGAGGCACCGCGCGCGCGAGCACGGCCGCGACGGGCTCGCGCGCGAAGGCGGGGACGGCTCGCAGCCAGGGCCCCGCGCCGAGGAGCCAGTAGCGTCGATAGCCGCCGAAGACCTCGTCGCCTCCGGTCCCCGTCAGCGCCGCGCGGATGCCGATGCCGGCGACCTTGCCGAGGCCCCACGTCGGGATCGCGCTCGCATCTCCGAACGGCTCGTCGAACGCGCGGGCCGCGCCGAGCACCCAACCCGTCGGGTCCTCAGGGCACGGGACGGACAGGTGCGGCAGCCCCAGACGCTCGGCGGTCCGCGCCGCGCGCCGACCCTCGTCCACGTTCGCGTGCCCGGGGAAGGTCACCGTGAACGTGCGCACCGCGCGCTGGTCGCGGGCCAGGGCCGCGACGAGCGCGCTGTCGATCCCGCCGCTCAAGAAGATGCCCACGGGGCGGTCGAGGGCGAGGCGATCCCGCACGGCCGCGCGGAGGGCGTCGAGCACGTCCGCCTCGGGATCCCCCTCGGCGTGGGCCGCCTCGAGGGGCGGGCCCGAGGGGACCTGGGTCACGCGCACGGACAGGTCGGCCCCGACGGTCAGGATCTCGCCGGGCTCGAGCCGATGCACGCCGCGGAGCGCCGACCGCCCTCCGGTGACGTACCCGTCGCGCATCACGTCGGCGAGGGCGCGCAGGTCGGGCTCGGTGGGGACGAGGCCCGTGGCGACGATCGCGTCGAGGGTCGAGGCGAACACGAGCCCGCCGGGCATCCGCGCCCAGGCCAGGGGCCGCACGCCGAGCGGATCACGCCCGAGCACCAGGGGACCGTCGGGACCCCCCAGGAAGGCGAAGGCATACGACCCCTCCGCCTTCCAGAGGGCCTCGGGACCTTCGCGCTCGAGCAGGGCCGCGAGCACCTCGCCGTCGCAGCGCGAGCGGAAGGTCTCCCCCAGCGTCTCGAGGTGCCGACGCAGCTCCTCGTGGTTGTAGATCTCGCCGTTCATCACGAGGGCCGAGCCGGAGGGACGGAGGAAGGGCTGCCGCCCGCCGCCGACGTCCACGAGCGCGAGACGGCGTGCTCCCAGGGCGACGATGTGCTCCCCGAGGCGCCCCTCATGGCGTCCCCCGCCGTCCGGGCCGCGCGCCGCGAGCGCCGCCAGCGCGGGCGCGAGGGCGTCCGGAACCCCCGCCGCGGCCGGTCCGACGATGCCCACGATGCCGCACATGACGGGAGTACCTCCGCCCCCCCGCCGGGAGGGACGACCTATCATCATCGACGCTCGGGCCGCGGTTCCCCACCCCCGTTTCGAGGATTCCCATGCGCGACGCCGCCCCCCGCCCCGATCGGCCCCCCCGTCGCGCCGCGTCCGCCGACCGAAAGGCCCGCCTGGCCCGGGGTCGCGGCCTCCGCGTCTGCCTGTCCAGCGCGCCGCCCCGGGATGCCGCCCGGATCGCCCGACTGCTCCTCGCCCGGCGCGTCGCGGCCTGTGTGAGCGTGGTCCCGGGGGTTGCGAGCACGTACCGATGGAAGGGGAAGATCGAGAGCGCGCGGGAAGTCCTCCTCGTGGTGAAGACGACGGCGGCCGCCCTCTCGCGCTGCGTGGCGCTCCTCGCGTCGGCGCACCCCTACGAGGTCCCGGAGATCCTCGTGGGCACGCCTCAGCAGGCCTCCGCCGCGTACGCCGCGTGGGCACATACAGAGATTGACTAGGTATCGGCCTAACTCGCTTGGGTCGAATGACTTCGGTCCACTGCGCCCCCCCGGTGCATCCTGCTCAGGCGGGGGCCCCGCTTGGCCGATAGAGGCCCGCGACCAGACGGTCCCCCGCTCCGAAGGGATGCTCCGCAACCGTGTTCCACCCCCCGCACGACGACCTCGCCGGCGCCCGCACCACGCCGCCCACGGGCGCCGTCAGTGGCCCCCGTTCGCTCCTGCCCTTCTACTTTCACCTCACGTTCTTCATCTCCACGATCCTCCTGGGGCTCGACACGGTCCTGTCCTTCCTCCGCATCGGAGGCGACGAGCTGGACCCGATCCGGCTCGGGATCGAGGGCGCGATCGCGGTGGTCGCGGTGATCGGCGGCGAGGTCGAGAGGGACCAGCCGGGTGGGAGCCGCCGGGCGCGCGCCCTCCTGCTCACCGTGCTCGGCCTCCTGGAGGTCGCGCTCACGATCCGCACCGGCGGCCTGTCGAGCCCCTACTTCGTCCTGATGGCGACGACCTGCCTGTTCGCCGGCCTGTCCCTGTCCCCCGCCTCGGCCGCGTACGTGACGGCGACCATCGCGGTCGGCCACGTCGTGGGGGTCCGACTCCTCGACGCGAGCTCGTCGATGCCGGGCGGCGAGGGCCGCCACCTGACCGCCCTCCTCGTCCAGCTCGCGTTCCTGCTGCTCACCACGAGCGTCGCCTCGCGCGTCTCGAGCCGGCAGCGCAAGACGGTGGCGACGCTCGAGGTCCAGTCGATGCGGGACCCGCTGACCTCGCTCGACAACCGCCGCTCCTTCCTCACGAAGATGGAGAGCGAGCTCATGCGGGCCGAGCGCTTCGCGTGGCCGATCACGATGCTCATCATCGACCTCGACAACTTCAAGAAGATGAACGACCTCCACGGCCACGCGATGGGCGACCGCGTGCTCGTCGAGGTCGCGAAGCTGCTCCGGGAGAACGTCGGGACGATCGACCACATCGCCCGCGTCGGCGGCGAGGAGTTCGCCGTGGCCGCGGTCGCCGCCGAGCCCTTCCACGGGCGCGACCTGGCCGACCGCCTCGTGCGCGCCTTCCGCACGTACGGGTGGAACTGCCTGCTGCCCAACCTCAAGGTCACGGCGTCCGTCGGCGTGGCCGTCCTGCCGGGCGACCACGAGGCCGGCCAGCCCGAGGCGACCCTCGCGCAGCTGATGGAGCGCGCCGACCGCGCCCTCTACCGCGTGAAGCAGAACGGCCGCGACGGATTCCTCGTCGCCGGCGAGGAGCCCGTCGCCCAGGCCGTGCGCTGAACGGGCGCACGGCTCGGGAGATTCGGGGAGGGCGGCCCGGACGCGGTACGCTCGCCCGTCGTGCGTCCGCTCCCGATCACCTTCCTCGCGCGTCAGTTCGGCGCCTGGTCGGTCATCGCGCTGGGCGCCGTCACCGGGAAGACGCTCGGCCCCGCGGCCCGCGGCGTGGTCGAGACCCTGGTCGTGCTCCGGCTCGGCATGCACGCGGTCGCCACCCTCGGCGTGCCGACGGCGGCCACGTACGCCGTCGCGAGGGACCCGGCCCTGTTCCGTCCGGCCGCGCGGACGGCCCTCGCGCTGGGCCTCGGGCTCGGGATCGCCACGTCGATCGTGCTGGCCGTCGCGGTGCTCTTCGCCCCCGGCTGGCTCGCCCCCGTGCCCCCGGCCTTCGCCCTCCTGTTCGCGGCCTCGGCCCCGGCCATCCTCTCCACCCAGATCGAGGGCGGCGTGCTCCTCGGCGCGGGCCGGGTCGTCGCGTGGAACGCGCTGACGATCGTCAACCGCGGCGTCATGCTCGCGAGCCTCGCGCTGCTCGCCTTCCCCCCCCTGCGCGCGATCGAGACCGTCGTCGCGGGGCTCGTCGTCGCCGAGACGGCGACGCTCGTCTTCGCGCTGCGCGTCCTCGCGCGCGCCGGCGTGGGAGGCGTCGCCCTCGATCGAGGGCTCGTGCGCTCCCTGCGCCGCTACGGTCTCTCGAGCTGGCTGCACAGCATGCTCGTGTTCGCGATGCTCCGCGTGGACAACCTCCTCCTCGGCGCGATGGCGGGGCCGAGCGAGCTCGGCCAGTACGCCGCCGCCGGCGTGGCGCGCGAGATGATCCTCTTCCTGCCCTGGGTGGCGGGGATGCTGTTCCTCCCGAAGGTCGCGGGCAGCGTCGGAGGCCGCCCGGCGTCGACCGCGGAGGCGGCGGCCGGCCCGCGCCCCGCGGCGCCGCGCGCGCTGTCCCCCGCGGGCTGGGCCGTGGTCTACGGCGCGTGCGCCCTCCTGTTCGTCTTCGCGGGGCCGTTCGTCCTCTGGCTCTACGACGGTCGCTTCCTGCCCGCGATCCCGATCCTGCGCATCCTCGTGCCGGCGGCCCTGCTCGCCGGGATCGGCAACCTGTTCCTACAGGAGCTCCTGGGGCGCGGGGCCCCGAGGGCGGTGGTCCTCGCGCCCGCGGCGGCCCTCGTCGTCTCGCTCGCGGGCAACCTCGTCTTCATCCCGCGCGCGGGGGCCGTCGGCACCGCGTGGGTCGCGCTCGCGAGCGCGGCGGTCAACTTCACGATCTCCGGCGCGGCCGTCATCGCGGCCCGACGCGAGCACGCGGCCGGCCTCAGGACGTAGGCGGGACCTCGGGAGGCCGATCCGCCGTGGACGGGAGCGCGGGCGTTCCCGGCCCGGAAGGGCTCCCGGGCCCGACGGCGGGCGGGGACCTGCGCCGGCGCCGCAGGAGCGCCGGCTCGCGCGACCCCTTCACGATGGTGAAGACGATCACCCCGTAGAACAGGAAGTCGGCCGCGTGGTCGAGCCAGTAGCCGAGCTCCGACTCGAGTCCCTGGTTCCGCGCGATCTGGCCGTCGAAGTGGTCCGTGAAGAAGAAGTACACGAACGCGAGCGCCATCCACACGGCCATGCGTCGCGGTCGCTTCCACCAGCACCACAGCCAGAGGCTCGGGCACAGGAGCAGTCGGGACGCCGTGAAGACCTGGAGCTGCCAGTACGTCATCGCTCACGCTCCGGGGAGCTTCAGCCGGTGGCCGGTGGTGCCGGCCTCCACCTCCACCGACGACGGGGCGCCGGACCGGTCACGCCCGCACATGAGCCCGTACGTGCCCGGCGCCAGCCCGCGCAGGCGGAACGAGCCGTCCGCGGCAACCGCCGCGCGCTGCTGGAAGCGTCCGTCCTTGGACTGCGCGACGACCCACGCCCCCTCGGGAAGGGTCCCGCCCACCGCCGCCTCCACGGTGCCCTCGATGGCGAGGCCGACCTCGAGCGTCAACGTGATTCCCGCACCGCCCGTCCGCGCGTCCGCGACGCGCGCGTACCGCTCGTCGTCGGACTTCGTGGCGACCAGCTCGAACGGACCTTCCCCCGTCACATCCAACGTGAACGCGCCGTCGGCGTCGGTCTGCCCGTTGCCGACGCGTCGCGACTTGCGGGGATCCGCCGGCTCGCCCGCGGGGGCCGCGTACGCCGCCACGCGGAAGCCCGAGCGGTCGCCGGAGCCCAGCACCCGTCCGGACAGCTTCACGCGCACGGGCAGCACGAGCCGCACGTCGCGGGCCGGCGCGTCCACCTTCAGCGTGGCGTTCCCCCCCGATCCGCCGGCCTGCGCGTTCAGGGTGTA
>JAYTCP010000085.1:0-1988 GCA_043736435.1 Planctomycetia bacterium
GGATGGCGGGCGTCGTGTTCGCGTACTTCCTCTATGCGATCCTGAACAAGATCCCCTTCCGCCACCTCGGGGACGGCCTCGCCCTCGCGACGCCGCTCGGCATCGCGTCCGTGCGGCTCGCGAACTTCATCAATGCCGAGCTCTGGGGTCGCCCCTGGGACGGGCCGTGGGCCATGCGGTTCCCGATCTACAAGATCAACGAGGCGTGGGACGGTCGCTGGGACGCCGTGCTGCGCCATCCGAGCCAGCTCTACCAGGCGCTCCTCGAGGGGCTCGCGCTGTTCCTGGTCCTGCGGTGGCTGATGCTCAAGCGCCGGTGGGGGGGCGGCCGCATCGGCTGCGCGTTCCTCGTGGGCTACGGCACGTTCCGCTTCGTCGCCGAGTACTTCCGCGAGCCCGATCCCCAGCTCGGCTACGAGTTCCTCGGGATGACGCGGGGCCAGGAGTTCTGCGCCGCGATGGTCGTCCTCGGGCTGGTCTGCTTCGCGCTCCTGCGCAAGAGCACGTCGATGTCGCCCCCCCCGTGGATGGAGGCCCGCCCCGGAGGCGTGCCGACCAGGTCCGAGGCGGGCAAGAGCGTCTGATGGGGGGGCGGCCGATCCGTGCCCGGGCGCTGTGCGTCGCCCTCGTGGGGCTCGCCGCCCTCGGGCCCACGGCCGCGCGCGCGGACCGCGTGGTGCCCAGGAAGGGGCCGGCGGTGCGGGGGTTCGTGACGCGGACCGACACCGAGGTCCTCGTCAACCGCTACCGCAGCAGCACCGCGGCCATGACGTTCGGGGTCGTGCGCTTCCCGCTCGCCGACGTCCGGCGCGTCGAGGAGGAGCTCGTCGTCGAGGAGGTGGTCCGTCGGCGCGCGGAGGACCTCGAGCCCGACGACGTGGTGGGGCGCGTGGGGGTCGCGACGTACGCGCAGTCGCAGAAGGTGCGGCTCGAGGCCCAGAGGCTGCTCGAGGAGGCGCTGGCGCTCGATCCGACGAATGCGCAGGCCCTGGCGCTCTACGGGGGCGCCGAGAAGCTCGCGACCGCCCGGCGCGGGTCCCTGACGCTCGATCCTTCGCTGCGCAAGCTCGTGAGCTCGTGGACGGCGATCCCGGACGCGCCCACCCGCGAGCGCGAGGCGCGCCGTCTCGAGACGGAGCGGGGGCTCGCCTGGCGTCCCGAGGTCCTCGAGCGCTGGTGGCGTGGCGCCCGCGAGCCGAAGGGGCTGCGCGAGGACGTCCCCCTCACCCTGCGCGCCGATCGCTTCCCGGGCGCCGCCTACACGATCTACGTGCCTCCCACGTACGACCCGCTCGTTCCGATGCCGCTCCTGTTCGTCCTCCACGGCGGCGTGGCGGGCGGGAAGGACGGCACCGCCGTCACCTCGCGCGGCAAGGATGCGATGACCCTCTACCTCGAGGGCGCCGTGCGCCTTGGTTGGATCCTGGTCGCGCCGAACGCCCTCGCCGGCCCCTGGTCGAACCCGGTCAACGAGCCGTTCCTGATGGCCGTGCTCGACGAGGTGCTCGTCCGCTACGACGTCGACCTCGACCGCGTGCACCTGGCGGGACACGCGGCCGGCGGCACCGGCGCCTGGTGGCTCGGCTCGCGGCACACCGACGTGTTCGCGAGCGTCTCGCCCTCCGCGTCCAGCGCGCCCCAGGGGCAGCGCGCCTTCCTGGCCGCGCGCACGGCGCTGTTCGTCTACCACTCCGCGGACGACCCGGTCACCCCGGTGGACCCCATCCCGCCCGCCGTCGACGCGATGCTCGACGCGGGCTGCGACGTCGTCTACCTCCAGCTCGAGGACCAGGGTCACGGGTTCCCCGGCGTCGCCGAGCTCGAGATGTTCGACGTGATCCGCGTGAAACGACTCTTCGACGCCCGGCGCACGAGCGCCTGGCCGCGCTCCTCGTTCCTCCGCCCGATCGGCGCCGACGAGGCGAAGGCGTTCCCACCCGGGGCCCTCCCACCCCCCGCCAAGCCGCGCTGACCGGCCCGGGCCCGGG
>JAYTCP010000086.1:0-2732 GCA_043736435.1 Planctomycetia bacterium
AGGCGCGTCTCCGCGTAGTGCGCGGTGCTGCCGTGGCCGGTCGTCTGGTAGAGGCGCCGCGCGTCCATCTCGACCAGGTAGAAGGCCAGCACCCGCCGGGCCGTCTCCTCCGCTCGCGCTGCACGAAAGAGCCGTCGGCGGACCTCGTCGCCGCCGAGTCCGGCGCGCATCTCGGTGGGGTCGGTCGGGACGGGACGGACCTCGGCGCTGCCGCTGGGGACATCCGTCGTGGAGGCCGCGTCGAGGAGGTGGTCGCCCAGGGGTACCGGGGAGTCGAGGAACTCGGTGGAGGGGAGGATCATGCGAGTCTCCAGGGCACGTGTTCGCTTATTGTTCGCATCCTACGCGAGCCCTCCGACAGTCCCAGCGCCCCCCTCCCCCTGCTCGCCACCCCCCCGGCACAGGGGGCCCGATCACGCCCCGACGGGGTAGTCGAGCCCTTGCGGGACCGGGCGGCCCAGGAGCCGACACATGGCGGCGACCTGGCCCTTGTGGTGGAAGGCGTGCGTCTGGGTCCGGAGGATGACGTGGGCCGGCACCACGGTGACGCGGCGGTCGCCCCAGGTCGTGACTTCGCGGGCCGTGCCGAGCTCGCTCTCGGAGGCGCCCCGCAGGTACGCGCGCGTCGCCTCCGTCACGCGATCGCCGAAGTCGCGCAGGGCGGCGATGGACGCGTGATCCGTCTCGAGCTCGTCGACGAGCATCCGGCCCTCGAGCACCCCGATCCAGTACTGCTCGGCTCCGAGGACATGGTGGAGCTGGAGGAGGAGGGTCGGGTACCCGAAGCCTTCGATGCTGCGCGTCAGCGCGGCTTGGGAGAGTCCGGCGCAGTGATCGAGCAGTCCGTCGAGGCCCAGGTGCGTTCGCCTGTGCAGCTCCAGGAGGTCGGCGGACGCGAACATGGCGGATCCTCGGGGAAGGGTTCGGCGCGCGAGGGGAACGAAGGCATGGCACGTGGCCTCCTGCACGGGATGGGACGCCTACGCGGGCCCGAGGTCCGCCCGCCGCAGCGGGCCACAAGGGGCTTGCGGGCGAGGCGACCTCCGCACGCTCTCGCCGCGCGAAGGCGAGACATGCCGCGCCCGCGGCGTGTCCTACCCGCCCATGCCGGGCAAACCGCCCGGCGGACCGCGTCCGCCGCCCGGGCCCCCGTCCCCGAACTCGCCCTTGGGCTTCCACTCGCTCCAGTCGCGTCCGCGACGGGCGGCATCGCTGATGCCGCCAGCCCCGCGAATCACCCAGCGCATCCCCTCGGCGACGGCCTCCTTCGCCTCGTCGTCGCCCGTGAGAGCAGCCAGCACGTTGTTGTCGTACATGAGCGCCAGCGGCACCTTCTCGCTCGGGATGATCTCCTTGCGCACGAAGTCGGCGCTCTTGGGATCGTTCACCTCGGTCAGCGCCCAGAGCACGACGGCGCGCTTGAAGCGGTCCCCTTCCTTCTTCGCGGCCTTCTCGAGCGCCCGTGCGGCGTCGGCGTCCTTCTCGAAGTAGGCCAGCCCGATGACGGGGCCGGCCATCGCGCGCTCGCTCTTGGCCGATCCCATCTCCTTCACCAGCGTCTTGCGCACCGCCTCCATCTTCGCGCCACAGCGGCCGAGCGCGCGGCACACGTTGTTGTAGAGCGGCTCGTCCTTCTCCCGCGAAAGTCGCTTCGTGAGTGCGTCCACGGCGCGGGGGCTGCCGATGTACTCGAGCGTGACCGCGGCATTGCTGCGCAGCTCGTCGTTCTTGTCGTCGAGAGCCGTCATGACCGTCGGGACCGCGTACTCGAGGCCGGGCTTGCCGAAGCCGCGGACGATGGCGATCTGGAGCTCCACGTCCTTCTTGCTCTCGGCGTACAGCGCGCAGAGCGGCTCCAGGCAGTCGTACTTCTGGTCGCTGCGCACCATCTCCTTGATGGCGGCCTCCCTGCCATCCTTGTCGTTCCCGGCCTGCTTGATGCGGGCCAGGGTCGCCTCGATCCACGCCGCGCGCGCCGGATCGACCGGGGGACGTGCGGGCAACGCAGGGTCCGCGGGCGCCGCGGGGTCCAAACCGGGCGCGGCGTCCATCCCGGGCGCGGCGGGAGGAGGCGTCGGGGGGATCGGCGGCAAACCGGCGCGCGTGCGCTCCGACGCGAGCGCCCGGTCGAGCAGCCCGCCCAGCGCCTCGATCGACTCGGGGGTCCCGCGCACCGACCAGTACTCGCGACGATCGATCAGCGAGCCGTCGCTGTAGGCGAAGAGGTGCTGAGGCGAGACGATCTGCCCGTCGATGCCGAACCGCTGCCGCAGCTCCCCGTAGTCGGCGCCGTTCCCTTCCGCCGTGACGAGCGCGCAGGAGAACGCCTTCGTCTTCTCGGCGATCGCGGCGGACGTGTACACCTCCTCACGCAGCATCTTGCCGGCCGGCTCGGCCTTCCCGCCGTCCACCCGACCCGCGTTGATCGCGATGAAGATCGGCTTCTTCTCCTTGATGCCGGCCTCGAAGGCCGCGGCGACCGAGGCGTGCCAGGCGATCTCGCCCGCGGCCGCGACCGGCGTGGGGGCCTTCGGATCCTCGGCCCGCGCCACCGGGGCGGCTCCGATCAGGGCCAGGGTCATCGCGAGGGGACCTGCGTGACGGATGCGCATGGGGATCTCCCGGACTGCGCACAGGGTATCCGACGGCCAGCGGTCAGGTCCCGCCCCATCCCCCGCCGCCCCCGGGACCTTCGCTACGGTCGCAGCAGCGCCTTGAGCGTCGCGTTCACG
>JAYTCP010000087.1:0-4544 GCA_043736435.1 Planctomycetia bacterium
GCAATGGCGGTGTCACGCCCTAGATGCTTCGGTCGGGAACATGATCTGCATCCAATGGCATCGGAGCCCGTGTGGTCGACACAGCGGCGGATCTGGCACCTCCAGCGAGCCTGACATCCCGAGCCCCTGGAGAGCACGAGTCAGGGGCCACGCGCAGCAAGGGCCTTCTGGCAGCGCCGAGCGTGCCGGGAGATCACGTCCACGAGCCTGCGGACTGTGGCTCGGTCAAGGCCCGCGTCGACCATGGCCGTCCCGATCCTCTCCGCCTGCCCCGGAACATCCTCCGCCATCCGCCCGATCCTATCGACTGCCGTTGAGGCAGAGAGCCCCAGATCCTCTGCCAAGTCGATCCAGTCGCGCCCGACGATGTCCCGGATGCGGTACTTCGAGCCGACCTTCATCGCCAGTCGGAGTCGCTGCGGATCGAGACCAGGGTAGAGGAGCGCCGACGCCAGGTCGTACAGCGGAGCCAGGCGCACGCGTCCTCCTGCAGCGTGGAGCAGGGAGTAGTTCTTCGCGTGCCCGTCGGTGCCCGCCGTCAGCCAGTTGAACGCCAGCGCGTCGAAGAAGGCAGGGACGTCTTCGTCCGGGCGCTCCGAGTGCTCGCGGAGGAGCTCTGCGATGCGCCGAGGGGTGGGGCCACCCTCGCTCTGGTACTTGGCGGCCGGAAGTACGGCTAGGGCCTGACACATGTCCTCCTGATGAACACGGAGAACGGGTCCGCGCGCACCGTGCCGCACGCGGTCGTAGCGCGTGATGACGATCGCCACCTCGTCGTCGAACCGGCGCACCTCCGACGTCGCCGCGGCAAGCCCGACCTCGCGGGCCAAAGCCAGACAGAGGTGCTCGTTCTCGACGTGCCCCGGGCGATCGCGCAGAGGCGGCTTGAGGATGTGGGTCGTGGGCGTCCGACCTTCGGGCACGCCGAATCGGTCGTTCTCCATGAACAAGGCGGTCTTCGGCTGCGCGCCGGCCAGGCTGAACTGACCCGTGTCGCTCGGTCCGCGCCACGCCGCCTGATCCGCCCGGAGATCTCGGAGCCTGGCGGCGACGTCGGAGTCCGAGAGCCACTCGATCCGCCGCGGCCCCGCCACGGCAGGGTCCTCATGTCTCTCCGGTCGCAAGAGCTGGACGGCGCCGGCGCAGTCCTCGCCCACGTGCGAGAGGAGCCCGAAGGCGCTCCGAGGCGAGACCTGGAACCGTTGGCCCCACCTCGTCAGGACATGTTCGTTGTCCGGGAGGAGACCCCAGAGGTAGGCGTGAATCGCGTCGTGCCCGTGAGCGGTCGTCCCCAGGGGCATGGAGAGCGACAAGTACGGCGCGTCGTCGCGACGCCGCCAGGCGTCGACGTACTCGAACCGCAGCCGTGCATTTCGGACGGAGTGGACCCGGCCAGCCTCCGCACCCCCGATCAGGACGACGAGCTCCCGGTCGCTCACCGCGTCGCCCTCGGCGAGCGGCGGTGGGCCTGGATCACCCGGTCCAGGTCGATCGGAGCGCCGCGGATCGCCGCCTGGGAGGGGTCAGGAGCGGTCTCCTCGACGCGGAGGACGGCTCCGAGCGCCTCAATCGTCCGTAGGACCAGCCGAAGCGCCGCACGGGGCTTCCCTTTCTCGACCTCGATGATCCACTTGCGGCTGACGCCGACCTTCGCGGCCAGCGCACGCTGGTCCAAGCCGAGCGCGCGACGCCGCTGGCGGATCACGGCCCCGACGTCGGTCGCAGTCCTGATTCGCATGGGGGGGAGCTCCTGGATGTCACCGATCGGCCACAATCCTACCAAGTAACCGATCGGGGACAATCCCGAAAGTTCCCGATCAGTGACTTTCCGGAAGCTCGGCGCCGGGCACATCATGCGCGCTTCCGCGCGCGACGACGAACGCGCCGGACGCGAGAGCGGACCGCTTCGGCTTACTCTCCCCGATCCGACGCGACCTGTCGGTACGTCTGGCCGCGCGCCACCGCCTCGAGCGTCGCTCGCTCGCTTTGATCCCTCCGCGGGCCGGCCGGGCCTGCGCCTGGAGGTGCTCGTCCGCTGGACCGGCCTCGCATCGCTCGGCCGCGTCCCCGAGCCGAACGGGTTCGCCGCGCTCCCCGAGGCGGAGCGCACGGCCTGGACGGCGTTCTGGCGCGACGTCTCGGCGGCGATCGATCGCCCGATGGAGGGCGACCCCTCCCCCGCCGCCCCCACCCTTCAGCGGACGTTCCGGTAGACCCGGACCGAGGCCGAGGACGCGCCGAAGTCGATCTCGATCGAGACGACGTCGTCGCGCCCGTCGAGATCGAGGTCGGCGCAGGCGAGGGCCACCGGGACGCGCGTCGCGAGGGCGAAGGACTGGTCCGGGACGAAGCCGCTGCCGCTCCCGCGGTGCAGGGTGATGGAGGAGGCGAGCGACAGATCGAGGGTGCCCAGCAGGACGTCGCGACCCGAGACTCCGTCGATGTCCCCCACCGCGAGCGAGTAGGGCAGGCTCGCGGGGAGGACGGTCATGTCGGGCGCTCCGAAGCCCCCCGCGCCTCCGCGGCGGACCGTCAGCAAGTTGGCGCTGAAGCTGGCCTCGCTCGCGACGAAGTCCGGTCGGCCGTCGCCGTCCATGTCGCCCAGCCCCGTCACGACCGGGTCGTCCGAGCCGCCGATCGGCGTCCTCGTCGACCCGAGATCCGGCACGGACCAGGCGGTGCGGGCTTCCGTGGGCGTGAGGATGACGCCCCTGCTGTCCTTGCCCTCCACCATCACGACGTCGGACGCCGAGAGCAGCCCGAAGTCGCCGACGTACAGCTCGCGGGCGAAGTACGTGAAGCTGCGGATGGGGGCCGGCGCCTGGAACGTGGCGTTGCCGTTGCCGAGGTACACCCCGAGGTCGACGCTCGAGACCCCCGCCACGGCGCCGACGAGGTCGGGCAGCAGGTCACCGTTCACGTCGGCGACGGCGAGTCGATGGAGGTTCACTGCGAAGCCGGTGCTCGTGGTGACGGGATCGAAGCCCATGGCCCCGTAGAAGGGGATCACGCCGAGGGCGCCCGATGGATTCGTGCAGACGACGTCGCGGTGGCCGTCGTCGGTGACGTCGGCGATGGCCACCTGGGTGAGGCCCGGCACCGCCGCGAGGAAGACCGTGATCGAGGGCGGCCCGTTGAGCGTCGGCAGCGGGTTGAAGATCACCACCACCTGGCCGTTCGTGGCGTCGGCCACGGCGAGGTCGAGGCTCCCCGTCTCGTCGAGGTCGCCGACGGCGAGGGAGACGAGGTTGCGCGCGCCCAGATCGAAGACCGGCCCGACGGCGAGGAACGGCCCGCCGCCGCCCCCTCCGCCGCCGTCGGCTCCCCCCGAGCCACCGCATGCGGGGACGGCGAGGAGCAGGGCGAGGGTCGCGAGGACGACGTGCGGGGGCCGATGCGTGTCGAGGAACATGGGGGGCTCCGGGGGCTGGCTACCCACGGGTTCCGGCGAGGGGCCGTTTTCGCGCGGCGGATGGTCCGCCCCCCCGGCAGCGGCTCGTGCCCGGCCCCCGCCGCCCCCCCCATCCCCAGCTCGGCCGGCCCACGGAATCGTCAGGCCGCGGCTTTGGGCTTTCGCCGATGCACGACGACGTGCACATCTCGGCCGAGAGCGTGCAGGAGAGCCATCATCTGCTCGACGGACTTCGTCCGGTTCGTGGCATCCAGGAGGCGTGTCAGCTGCGACATCGAAGTCGAAAGTCGTCGACTGAGAGCACGCTTGCTCATGCCGGACTCCTGCAGCGCCGAGTCCGCCTCGAGCGTCAGCTTGTACAGCGTGTTCGCGAGCTCTGCGCGTGGGTCTCCGTGATGGAGCAGGACGTCGTCCAGATGGACGGCTCCCACCTCGCCAGCATCGGTCTCGAAAGTGAAAGCCTCGCCACCGAGCTCGCGGTCGGGGAACGCCCGCACGACCTTCAAGCGACCGCGCCGCCGATCCATCGCAGCGTAGGGCAGCTCGAGGGCCCTTCGCCCCACGAAGACGCGGAACGACTGACGACGGTTGTCGAACTCGACACGGCGGATCTTCAAAGGAGCCCTTCCTTTCTGGGCGCGCGGAGGTGCGCAAGCACCTGCCGTGGAGCCCTACCCGACATCGGGCGCCAACGATCGAGGTCCCACTTCACGACGAGCCTCCCGTCGCGGAACACATGGACGTGACTTGGTGAGTGATCGCCCACCCACGTCACGAATACATAGTTGCCGCGCCGGAGTCGGGACACCCCGATATGATACCTTGAGAGGTCACCTTTTCAGGGAGTACGCGGATGGGGGGGAGCGGCGGGGGTGGCCGACGCGACTCGAAGCCGCGGCACTCCCCGCGGGAAGCAGGCGCGCATTCGACCCAACCGCCACGCTCGACGATGGTTACGCCGCTCGATCCTCCGCGCGGCCCGCGTGGGCTCTCGTGCATCGACGACCCCCACAGGGTCGGCCGCCGGGGTCGAGAGGTCGGCCCCCGCCGCCCCCCCCGATCCTCGGCTCAGCCCGGCCCGGCCCCCTGCTCTTCGAGCCGACCGTCGCGCAGGTGAAGCACGCGCGTCGCG
>JAYTCP010000088.1:0-17935 GCA_043736435.1 Planctomycetia bacterium
GGCCGGCGAGCCCCCTCTCTCGTGCTCCAGGCCATTGGGAGGCTGATGCGACTCGCAGGAGCCCGTCTGCGCGACTCGACGCCCCGCCTCGAGGCCCGCCGAGGCCGATGATCCCCCCGGAGGGCCGGACGCGGGCACCGCCGTCAGGAAGAGCTCCGCGAAGAGTGCGACCGACTTCGCGGACGCTGACCTCGTGAGGGCATCCACGTGGGAGCTCCGGCGTGCGATCCGGAGGACGATCGGGGGGGCGGCGGGGACCGAACGGCCTGCGAAGTCGGTCTACGATCCTCGATCGAGGACCGGCCCCCGCCGCCCCCAAACTCCAACCGCCGGGTTTTCGTTCACGGGGATCCGCGCGCCGTGGACGCGCGCCCGACGGATCAGCGTCGAACGAGCAGGAGCATCTGCGGGAACGACCCGTTGCTCACGCCGCCCGCGAGGAACGCGTAGCGACCGCTGGGCGAGATCCCGCCTCGCCGGGTATCCCCATCTACGAGTGTCAGGGTGCCGTCCCCGCCGACCGTGTAGGTCCCCGTGCTCGGATTCACGTTCGAGGCCTGGGTTCCATCCACGTTGATCGCGGAGCCCCGCGTCTCCGCACCCCCGGCCCCGTCGGCGACGATGTCGCCGACGACGGACAGGATCAGCGGGCCGCTGACGTCAAACAGGATCGCGATCGCGCCATACGTGCCGGAGAACGTCGCGTTCGACGCCGCCACCGACTCCTGCACCAGGACCATCCACGCCGGGAACTGCGTCGATGCGTTCACGCCGCCGAGGATCGCGAGCTCACCGGTCGGGTCGAGAGCGCCCTGGAACGGGAGACCCGTCGAGACGGTCAAGTCGACGACGCCGCTCGGCGAGACCGAGTACGTCGCCGGGGAGGCGCCGACCGAAGTGTTCAGGCTGCCGTCGATGTTCACGGTGGCGCCCGCCGGGAAGCTCGCCGATCCCAGGCCGTCGAAGGTGACGGCGCCCGAGGTGCCGCGTCCCTCGCCGGCGTCAAAGGTGAACAGACCTGCATGGTAGCCGCCGGAGAGGTCTGCCGTCGCGGCTCCGACGGAGTTACGAACGAGCGCCAGCACCCGCGGGAGGTCTCCATCGCGCACGCTGGCGGCGATGACGACGTCGCCACCCTGCCCCGCGCGACCGCCGAGGATGGCCTGACCACTTCCCGTGTCGCGCAGCTCGACCCTGCCCTCGTCGTCGACCACTACGTCGAATTCCTGGGTCGTCGGCCCGGAGATCACACCATCCGCAGTAGACTGCGGCCCAGCGCCTTGGGAGGAGTCTCGTGCTCGAGTTCGGGACTTGCGTCGATGGCAGGGTCTACCGACCTCGACCCGGGTCGTACGCGGTACTCCTCGACGATCGAGGCCGCATCGCCGTCCTTCGTACGCCGAAGGGTTTCTTCCTCCCGGGCGGCGGCGCGGATCCGGGTGAGTCACCGGAGACCACGGTGAGGCGGGAGGTCCTCGAGGAGAGCGGGCACGAGATCGCGATCGAGCATGCCCTCGGGCGTGCCATCGAGTACGTCGACGCGGGGACCGAGGGCTGCTTCGCCAAGGAATGCTCGTTCTTCCAAGGGCTGCAGGCGCCGGTCGGGACTTCCCGCACTTTCCTCGGCGGGAGTGTCCCCCAGCAGACGCCCCCGGGCAGACCGCCGCCATCCCGGTGGCGGCCGAGGAGTGCGAGGGGCACGGTGTCGGGCGCGGGTTGCCCGATGGCGTGACGCTGTCCGCTGGGCCGCGATCGCGGCAGCCGAGTCTCGGTGGGTGTCAGCTCCAGTAACCGTCGCCTCGCTGACGAGGAGGCATGGATCGGGTGCCGTAGTTGCGACCGTGGCGTCGGTGTAAACCGCGCCCATTCATCGATGGGTTGAACCTGCCCGGCGGTAGCTGCGCTGCCGCAAGGGCAGCGTGCTGTGTCCCGAAGGAGGAGTTGGCACCCAGACGGTCCGTTAGGCAGGATCGGGGCATGCGTCCCTGACGAGGCCGGAGGAGGATTGAGAGGTTCGAGTTGGAGTGAAGTTGGGGAGCAGACCGGAACCGGAGACCGGCAGAACCAGGCGGTGATCGGAGGCGCGGAGGAAGGAGACGGAACCTAGGGGGATCGAGGTGAGGCAGAGCCAGAGCGATCGAAGGAGACGGATCTCCTGCTCTCTACCAGAGGATGGAGACAGACCGGGTGAGGGAAGTTCAGACCGAGGGAAATGAGGGAGCTTCAGACCGGCGCCTCCATCAGAGAGCTAGCGGCCCCCGGAAGCCCCTGGCGCAGCGAAACCCCATGTCCCCGAGCCGAGCCCCTGGACCGGCCCCCGCGCGGACCGCGGCCCGGGCGGTCACGGGTGCTTGGAGCCACGACCCGCCGCGCGTAACGCGCCACGAGCGGCGGTCGTCGAACCAGGAGTCCGTCCAGTCCCACACGCTCCCCGCCGCGTCCCCCATCCCGTACACCGACTCGGCCGTCTTGAAGGCCCCGACAGGCACCAGCTGGTTGCCGTAAGGCCTCGACTCCCAGCACTTTAGGAGACTCCCGTCTTCCACGTCCCCCCAGGGGAAGCGCCGACCGTCCACGCCCCGGGCCGCTTTCTCTCGCTCCTCCTCCGTCGGAAGCCGCCACGCCTGACCGGTCACCTTCGCCTTCCACGCGCAATACGCAACCGCGTCCTCGAAGGACACGCCAACCACGGGAAGTTGCCACCCCGGCCCGAAGTCACGCAGGCCCCGCTCCGCCGCCGCACCCTCGACGTCCGCCCTCGGCCTCCACGTTCCGTCCTCCCCACGGACCATGTACGGAGGATCGCCCCCCTCCGCGTGCGGCGCCCGGGCCACGGCCGCCTCCAGCCCCGACTCCTTCTCCACCGCCGAGAGGAACTCCGCGTACTCCCCAAACGTCACCGGGTACTTCGCGATGGCAAAGTCGGGCAGTGCGAGCGTCTTCGTCGTCTTCCCCTCCCCGTACACGAACGGGCCTCCGGGAACGTAGACGAACCCCTCCCCGACCTCCTCCTTCGTCCGCAACCGTACCGTCCCCTGCCACGCGCGGTTGCGTGAGATGTACACCGGATACCGCACATCCTCGTACCCAGCCTGCTTCAACACGCACAGGTACGAACCCATCGGCAGCGACACCTTCGCAAGCGGCGTCATGCCCAGCGGACGAGCCTCGGACGCGACCAGGACCCGCCCCTTCTCGACGTAGCGATACAGCGTCACCTCCGCCCCCGACGGAGCCGATGCCAGGGTCAACGTCCCCTCGCCCGCGACGTACGCAGCAAGCCCCCCGTCATCGAACCGCTTCACCATCTCCAACGCGTAGGAGGCGTCCGTTCGGTCCTCGCGTCGCTCGGCGTCGTCCAGTCGCGTTCGCCACAGGGAGGCAAGCCCCGCCCGCGCCGTACGATGCGACTCCTCCTGCGCCAGCGCCGACTCGAACCACTTCAGAGCCTCGGCGAACCCGAGCGCGACGCTTCGTTGCGCCTCCGCCAAGCGGTCCTTCGCCGCGAAGAGCGGCTCCTTCTCCTCCACCGGCTGCCACGGCTTGAACGCAGCCGCCTGCCTCTCCACCTCTGCCTCCGCCTCGATCACGGCCTGCTTCGACCTCTCGTACGCCAGGACGGCCTCCTTCCCCTTCGCCGCGAACGCCTCCGCCTCCCGGTGCCGCCGCTCCCGCTCGTTGGATCCGTCCAGCCATCCCCGGAGCGCCACTCCCATCTCCTTCGTGGTCTGGAAGCGCGCCCCGGCGTCCCGGGCCGTCGCCTTGCAGCACGTCTCGGCCAGCGCCGCAGGTACCACCCGCCGCGGGTTGCGCGTCTCGGGGGGCGCGATCTCCGCCCTCGCGATCCGGCCGACGATCCCCTCCACGTGCGGGTCGTAGGCCGGGAGCAGCGTCAGCACCTCGTAGAGCACCAGCCCCAGCGCGAACACGTCCGTCCGGCGGTCCACCGAGCCCGAGAGCTGCTCCGGCGCCATGTAGGCGAGCGTCCCCTTCACCACCCCCTTCTGCGTTTCGTTGGCCTCCTCGCTCCGCGCGGTGCGCACCCGCTCCGCCTCCTTCTCGATCGCCGGCGCGTCGGGCGCGAACTCCGTCTCCCCGAGCACCCTCGCGAGCCCCCAGTCCATGACGTGCGTCTCGCCGTAGTCGCCCAGCATCACGTTCTCGGGCTTGAGATCGCGATGCACGACCCCGCGTTCGTGCGCGAAGTGCATGGTCTCGCACAGCCGTTCCACCACCGTCACCAGCCGGTGCAGGGTCCACTCCCGCTGGACCTCCGCGCGCCGCACCGTCAGGTCGTGCAGGATCTCCCGGAGCGTCCGACCCCGCACCAGCTTCATCGTGAAGTAGAGGCGACCGTCGGCCGTGAGCCCGATGTCGTGGATCGGCGGAATCCCAGGGTGCTCGAGCTGGCTCGTCGCCTGCGCCTCCGCCAAGAAGAGGAGCCTCGTCTCGGCGTCCTTCGCCGCGTCCTCGTGCAGCACCTTCATCGCGATCTGCCGACGCAGGTCCTGGTCGGTCACGAGCAGGATCTCCCCCATCCCCCCCCGCCCGATCGTCGTCTCCACCCCGTACCGATCCTTCGCCGGGGTGAACTCCGCCCCCGCCGGGCCGCCCGACCGACTCACCCCCGTCAGCACGCTCTGCCGCCAAAGCCCCCCCGCGTCCGCCAGGGTCGTCGCCTTCAGAGGAGAAGGGCCGGTTTCTACCGGAGTCGCCTGCCCCCCGCGCCCCCCACCTCCCTCGCCCCCTTGCACCCGCCCTCCCCCGCCCCGGCGCCCGAGCGCGCGCCCGGCCTCGGATGCCTCGCCGGAGGAAGGCTGCGAACTCGCGAACAGGTCGACCGCCCGCTCGAGGAGCGACGCGGCGGAGAAACCGACTCGGAGCTCGTCGGCCAGGTCGGGGTGTGCGTCGAGGACCTCCTGCGGAGTCTGGCCCTCCCCGCGTTCCTTTGCCGCCCGCCACGCGGCGAGGATCTCCACTGCGCGGTCCTCGGCGTCCATCAGCGATCCCCCTCGTTCCGGGGCAGAAGCCGCCCCAGCGCCTTGAGCGCCCGCGCATGGAGCATTCCCGCGGCCGCCTCAGATCGCCCCGTGAGGCGGCCGATCTCGGCCATGGGCAGCCGCTGATGGTAGGCGAGTTGGAGTACAGTGCGGTAGTCCTCGGGCAAGTCCCTCATCGCCTTCGCGAGCGCTTCCCGCTCCTCGGCCCTGACCAGCCCGACGCTCGGCGTCGGCTCCCGGCCCGCCACCACCTCCCCCTCGCCTCCCTCGGCCGGCAACATCTCCCTGCGGACGTCTCGCTTCGCGGTCCCGATGTGGCGGCGGACCAATTCCTGCAGCTTCACGTCGACGATCTTCGCCAACCAGCGCCCGAAGGAGCCCTCGCCCCGCTCCTCGAAGTCCTCCATCCGTCGGAATGCCGTCAGGTAGGCCTCTTGGACCACGTCGGACTCGGCGACGCGCCGCCGGAGCACTCCCCGCAGGCCTCGGCTCACGCGTGCCGCATCGCGGGCATCCAGCGGTCGCAGAGAGTCTTCGCCGCGGCCTCGTCCCCCTCCCTCGCCCGTCGGACCAGCTCTTCGTCAGTGGGGGCGGACACGCTCACGGACCCTCCGCTGCTCGCATCGCGATTCCCTGGCGCCGCCCGCGAACATACCGCGCGCCCCAGATGTTCGCCACGGGCCCACCTTCCGCGCCAACGTGCACGGAGCCCCCTCCGCCCTCCGCGGAAGGGGCCGGCCGCTCCCCGGCATACAGAGGTCGACTTGCGTGCACTCCCGTGCCCCTCCGAGATCGACGGCTACGCGGCGCTGCGTTCACTGGAATCAGTGACCGCCCACCGCTAGGAGCCGCCGTCTCGGAGGGTTGGAAGAGAGGGATCTCCGGCCCGAACGGCTCAGTTCGGATCGTATTGGGCCACGAACGAGAAGCCGGGGGAGCCGCCCATGGCCATTCTGCCTGCGAAGAACGCGCGGTCGTACGCTCCCAGTGCGGCGTCGTACACCTGCGTGTAGCTCGTCCCGAGGGCGAGGCGCGCCCCGAGACCGGCGTTCCCGTAGCTCGTGTCCAGCGAGCCGTTGTCGAGGAGGCGGATCGGGGCGAACTCGAAGTACCCTTGGCTAGGGTCCGGAAAGAGGCTGGTGGCAACGACGATCCGGTCGTCGGACTGGAAGAGGGGGGGCGACTGCGTCGCGTGGTGCCGATCGAAGAACCCGATCACCGAGCTCCCCCCGCTGCCGAACGAGGAATCCATGGCCCCGTCGCGGAGGTAGCGCACGATCAGGGTGTGCTCTTGACCGGTGCCGGTCGTCCGCTTGCCGGTCGCGACGATGCGGTCGAGCCGGTCCACCTCCATGCCGAACACCATGTCGGAGGTGGGCGCGAGCACGCCGAAGGACGTGTCCACGGCGCCCCCCCCAAGCCAGCGAGTGAGGACCCACGGGGTGGTCGCTCTCCGCACGGCGAGGACGATCTCCCCCGTGGACTGGATCGCGAGACCGAACACGTCCCCGACGTTCTCGGAGGCGCGACTGTCGACCGAGAATCCGCCGGTCCCGAAGGATGAATCCAACGACCCCGTGGAGAGCAGCCGTGCGAGGAACGGGTAGGTCCGTGTCGTGTTCTTTCGGGACCCCGTGAAGGCGGCGGTTCCCCCGACCACGATGCACCCGTCGGACTGGACGCGCACCCGGAACGCCCTTGACCAGAGCGACCCCGGCGGCGCGAGTTGGACGGTCCCGGTCCCCGCGAACGAGGAGTCGAGGCTTCCGTTGGGGTTCAGTCGTGCGAGGCGGGCGACCTGGCGGATCGTCTGCTTCCCACCCGTGCCCGTGCGGACCGAGGCCAACCCCGCGATGAGACTCCGATCGCTCCCATCGACGGCGACGCTCCGGGGCGTGTCCTGCCCCCAGTCGCCGAACAGCGTGGTGACGCCCCCCGATCCGTATGCCGAGTCGAGCGCTCCCGCCGGGTCGTAGCGGCGGATCCGCCACTCCAGGATATAGGCGCCCGTTTCGCCCACGCGGCCCGTGTTGCGTTGGCTGGCCACGATCGCGCTTCCGTTGGCCGTGAGCCCCATGGCCCAGATTCCGTGGTCCTCCGTGATCAGCGGCGTGCCGATCCCCCCGGCCCCGTAGGTGGACAGTCCCCCGGCGCCCGCGAGGGCGACGGAAGCCGCCCCCAGCAGCACGAACCCCGCGATCCCGATGCCCATCCGCCGCCTGGTCGTCCCGTTCATGCTGGATTCTCCATGGGGCCTCCGAGCCGGACGGCTCGGTGTGGGGCTCCGTCCCCTTCATGACGATTTCGGCGCAAACCCCACACGTCCGGCGGACCCGGCGTCCACCCCGCGCCCCCCCGGGCGTCAACGCCCCTGCGCGGGCGCCGACGGGGCCAGGCCGAGGACCTCCGCCGCCTCCGCGCTCGAGCGGGCGTCCCCCGCGTCGCCGGGGAGCAGTTGGGCGCGGTCGTAGGCCTCGCGCGCTTCCTTCGCGCGGCCGGACCTCCGGTAGGCCATCGCGAGGAAGAGCGACGCGGCGGGCTCCACGTCGTCGGCGCTCATGGAGCGCGCCCTCTCGAGGTGGGAGATCGCCTCCACGTGAAGGTCCTGGCGGAAGAGGGCGACACCCAGCGCCCGCCAGTTCCGGGCGCCCTTCGCGTCGAGGACGGTCGCGCGCCGCGCGTGGATCGCCGCTTGCGCCGGATCGCGCACGGTGAGGTCGGCCGCGTCCGCGAGAACCCACGCGAGCGCCATGCGGACCTCCGCATCGTCCGGGAAGCGGCGCGCCGCATCGGCCAGCACGTCGACCGCCGCGGCTTCCCTGCCGAGCTCGAAGTACGCGGCGGCACAGTCCTGGTAGGGGCTGGGCTTGTCCGGCGCGAGCCTCCTCGCGGCTTCGAGATCACGTCCCCTGCGCAAGAAGCGTCATGTACGCGTCATACCGGAACACGCGCCCCCAGCTCCGGCCCGTGACCTCCTGCACGATACCGATTCGGGCGAGGTCCTTGACGAGGCTGTTCGCGGTCGGGTGCGTCACGGAGAGGAGCTCCTGCACCCTGGGAACCGTGATCATGGGCTCCCGAAAGAGACCGTCGAGGAGCCGCGGTGCGCTTGGTGACCGGCACCCCTCGCGCACGCGGACGAGGTCGCGCTCGCGGAGCTCGAGGATCGCCATCGCCGCCGAAGCGGATGCCTGCGCGGTCTCCGCGACGCCGTCGAGGAAGAACCGGATCCATGCCTCCCACGCGCCCTCGTCGCGCACGGCCTGGAGGCGGGCGTAGTACTCGTCGCGATGTTGCTTGAACCAGAGGCTCAAGTAGAGGAGCGGGCGGCGCAGGAGCCCCCATTGATGGAGGAGGAAGGTGATCATGAGCCGGCCGACGCGGCCGTTGCCGTCGAGGAACGGGTGGATCGTCTCGAACTGCGCGTGGAGCACGGCGCATTTGACGAGCTCCGGGGCGTGAGGCTCCGTCACGACGTAGCGCTCCCACGCGGACAGCGCTTCGATCATCTCGTGCGGCGGCGGCGGCACGAACGTCGCATGCGCGAGGTCCGCACCGTGGGGGCCGATCCAGTTCTGGGTCCGGCGGAACTCCCCAGGGGTCCTGTCCCCCCCGCGGCCGCCCTCGAGGAGCCGCGCGTGGATTTCGCGGATCAGCCGCAACGACAGGGGGAGCGTAGCGGTCCGCTGGAGGCCGAATTGCAGGGCGTCCACATAGCGGACGACCTCTCCCACGTCCCGGCTCGTTTCCGGCGCGGCGGCCGGCGACAGGACGTCCTCGAGGCTTGCCTGCGTCCCTTCGATCTGGGAGGAGAGCAGGGCTTCCTTCCGGACGAATGAACTGACGAACAGGTCGGGGTTCGGCAGGACGCTCGCACTGCCGTCGAGGCGCCCCAGCGCCATGGCCGCTCGGGAGAGGGCCGCCACGAGGTCCGGCCCCATGGCCACAGCCGGATGGGGCGGGAACCGCCCCGGGACGAAGGCCTTGTAGCCCCTGGGCTGTCGGCGGTAGGTCCCGGTCCGTTGGGTTCCCATGAGGCTAAGCAATGTAAACAAATGCCACAATACTTTCAATGATCTCGTGCCTCTGCAGGTCCGCTTGCATACCGGGGGCCCCCCGGTGGGGGCTCGTCCCGCCAACCCTGCTGCCCGCCAAGACACTCTGCGCTTCTTGTTCGAGTACTCGACACGGCCCCCGCGGTTCGGTCGCTCCGGGCCTGTCGGGTGGCCCTCGCGCGTCGAAGGGGGACTCGAGCCCGACACGCTTGCGATGCGTGAGAATGCGCTCGATCACCACGGGGTCCGTGATCCAGGCGACTCGACACGAGGTCGCTGCGTGAGTACGGTCACCCCGTTGTCCACCCGACCTCAGGCGGTTCACTGCCTGGAAGGGATGAACGCGACGATCGACCCCCGCGCGGAGGCATCCGCCGCGGACCCTCCGGAGTTCTCCCGAGCCGGCCTACCCTTCCGCGCCGGCTCCCGCGCCGAGGAGGCCCTCCAGCGCCGAGTGCGCGCGGTTGAGGCGACTCTTGATCGTGCCGATGCTGGTCTGGAGCACCGCCGCCAGGTCGTCGTAGGAGAGATTCTCGAAGTAGCGGAGCACCACCACGGCGCGCAGCTTCGGAGACAGGCGCGCGAGGGCCGCGTGCACGCGCCGCTCGCGCTCGGCCTGCTCGGCGACGATCCTCGGATCCCCGAGCGGCTCGGCGCCCCCGCGGCCGGGGTCCGAGACCTCGATCTCGCCCCCCTCGCCCTGGCCCGACAGCGGGCGCACGGGGCGGCGCGCGAGGCGTCGACGCCAGTCGATCGCGAGGTTCACCGTCATCCGGTAGACCCACGACGTGAGGCTCGCGTCCCCGCGGAAGCCCTTGATCCGGTCCGCGATCTGGAGGAAGACCTCTTGCGCGACGTCCTGGGCCTCGGAGGCGGAGCCGAGGACCCGGTACGCCGTGTTGTAGACGCGGACCTGGTGGCGCTCGTAGAGGTCGCCCAGCGCACGACGCCGCACCACGGGATCGTCCGAAGACAGGTCCCGGATCAGCGTGAGATCCGGATCCTGGTCCGTCATGTCCCTGCCGCCGCCTCCGGCACCTCCCGAACGTCTCGGGACGGCTCCAACCCACCGGGGGGGGCGAACGTACCACGACGTACACCGGCCCTCCTCCCCCGGGCCGTCCCTCCTCCCCCGGGAGGGAACGGGTACCTTCACCCCCCGTGCCCCCCCCTTCCCCCGAACCGCCCCCGCCCCTGCGGCTCCTGCTCGCGGCGGGCCCGACGTCACCGGGCGTGGCGCAGCTTCTGGTCGAGGCGACGTCGCGCGCGCGGGCCGGGGGATCCGTCCGCATCCTGCTGACGGAGGCGGGACTCGCGCACCTGGCGACGGACGGCCCCCCGCGCTGGACGGCGGCGGGCATCCCGGTGGCCCTGTGCGCGCGCAGCGCCCGGGCGAACAAGCTCGACCCGATGCAGGTGCCCTCGGTGGTCACCTGGTCGAGCGTGACGTCGTTCCTGCTCGAGGCGGCGGCGGGCGCCACGGTGTGGACGGCCTTCCCGTGACCCTCTGGCTCGCGATCGTCGCCACGCCGCGCCTCGACACCGCCGAGGGGACCGAGCTCTTGCGGACGCTCGCGTCCCTGCGCGCGCTCGACCTGCCCGTCGCGATCGTCGAGGTCGGCGCGGGCGTGGGCGCGCTCTCGGGCGTCCCCGAGCTCACGCCCGACGGGGAACGCTTCCATGCGGTGCTCGTGGAGGACGGGATCGCCGCGCGCCCGCCCGCGGCGCTCGCCGAGCTGCTGCCGCGCGCGTGCGCGATCCTGCGCCTCGCGCCGACCTCGCGATCGGGGACGCCCGCCGTGCTCCGCGTGCCCCTCGGGAGCGCGATGACGCAGGAGATGGACACGGCCCTGTCGACCGCGGGGCAGGCGATCCTCGTCGGATCCGTGCCTCATCCTGCGTCGTGAATTCTCGACACGAACCGACGCAACGAGTTGTGGGAAAGCGACTTCAGGCGACGGGGGTCAGGGCCGATAGAGTTGCGCCGACGCGAGAGGCCGAACGGGCCGCGCGACGGTGACGGTGAACGGAGGAGTGCGACGCGTGCGCGAAGGCGCGGCGGATTCCTTCGAGCGCAGTCCCGGACCGGGGTTTTGCCCAGCAAGTAAAACTTCCACCACATCCCTAATCTCACAAGTCCCCTCGGTTCGGACTCGGCCCCGGCAGCTTCGGCTGCCGGGGCCCCTTTGTTGCACGAATCGGGAGCTTCTCCCATCGGGACGGGCGGGCTGCTCGCCGAAGCCCGTGCCGCGCGGCTGCTCGCCCAGGTGTCGGGCTGTGGACACGATGGGCTCGCATCCGCCGGGCGTACCCTTTCCTTCGTTCGCGAGATCTACCCCTTGCGCGGGCTTGGGCGATCGAGCCCGATGGGTCGGGGGGGCCCCTTCCACCCGCAAGGGGCGTGGTCCCCCTCCTGGATGCCCACTGGCGGGCTGCGCGCCTACGCGAACGGGAAGTTGTCGCCGGTGCCGTGCGGCAGGTGCGATGCGTCCGCCATCGTGCGCACGTACCAGAGCGGGCCGCGGGGCACGAGCACGGTGACGCTCGCATTCGGCAGGAGGAAGCGCCGCGGCGCGTCGAGCGGCAGCCCGAGCACGCGGTAGAGGATCGTCTGCATCGCGCCTCCGTGGGAGACGAGGAGCACGGGCCCCGCCGTCCCCGGGGTCGCGTGCGCGTCGAAGGCCGCCGTCGCGCGCACGGCCAGCTCGCGGCGCGTCTCCCCGTCCGGCGGGCGCGTGTCCGGGTCGAAGGCCTCGAATCGACTCGCGGTCGCGGGGTCCTCCGCGCGGACCTCCGCGAACGTCCTCCCCTCCCACGCCCCGAGCGACTGCTCGCGCAGGCGGGGGTCCAGGGTCACCGGGAGGCCGAGGGCGGCCCCCACCGCGTCGGCGGTCGCGCGCGCGCGCACGAGGTCGCTCGACACGATGCGCACGGGCCGCTCGCGCATCGCGAGACGGCCGGCGAGCGCCGCCGTCTCCTCGAGCCCGCGCGGGGAGAGCGGCACGTCGCGGTGCCCCTGCATGCGGAGCTCGCGGTTCCACACGGTCTCGCCGTGCCGCACGAGGAGGACGACGGGGAGCTCAGCGGCCATAGGAGGTGGGGTCGGCAAGGCCGGCCTCGATGAAGCCGCGGCGCCGCAGATGGCAGGCGTCGCAGCGCCCGCAGTGGAGGGCGGGTGCCTGGGCCGAAGGCCCATAGGGGGAGGGAGGAGGGAGCGGGTCGTAGCAGGAGAGCGTCCACGCGACCGGGACCCCGAGCTCCACGGCGAGCCGCACGATCTCGGCCTTGCGCAGCCGGAGGAGCGGCGCCCGCACGTCGAACGGGCGGCCCTCGCTGCCCCGGCGCGTGCCAGCACGGGCGACGGCGCGGAAGGCCTCGAGGAACTCGGGACGGCAGTCGGGGTAGCCGGAGAAGTCGACCGCGTTGATGCCGAGGTAGATCGCGTCGGCGTCGTCGACCTCGGCGGCGGCGGTGGCGAGCGCGAGGAGGATCGTGTTCCGCGCGGGCACGTACGTCGAGGGCACGCCGTGCGCGATCGCGTCGTCGGAGCGGTCCTTCGGCACGTCGATGGCGTCGTCGGTGAGCGCGCTGCCGCCCAGGGCGCGCAGGTCGACGGCGACGACGCGGTGGGTCGCGGCGCCGAGCGCCGTCGCGAGACGACGGGCGGCGACGAGCTCGGCGCGCTGGCGCTGCCCGTAGTCGACGGAGAGGGCGTGCGCCTCGAAGCCGTCGCGGCGCGCGACGGCGAGGCAGGTGGCCGAGTCGAGCCCGCCCGAGAGCAGGACGACGGCGCGCGGCGCGCTCACGCGATCCCCAGGTAGGCGGCACGGACCTTCGGATCCTCGAGGAGGACCTTCGCGTCGTCCTCGAGCACGATGCGGCCCGTCTCGAGCACGTAGCCGCGTCGAGCGACGGAGAGGGCGAGGTGCGCGTTCTGCTCGACGAGGAGGATCGTCGTCCCGTGCTCCCGGTTGATGCGCACGATCTCGCGGAAGATCTCCTGGACGAGGAGCGGCGCGAGCCCGAGGCTCGGCTCGTCGAGGAGCAGCACCCGCGGCCCCGCCATCAGGGCGCGCCCGATCGCGAGCATCTGCTGCTCGCCGCCGGACAGGGTGCCGCCGGGCTGGGCGATCCGCTCCCGCAGCCGGGGGAACAGCGCGAGCACGCGCTCGAGGCGCTCCGCGACGAGGGCGCGGCCGCGGACGGCGTAGGCCCCCATCTCGAGGTTCTCGTGCACCGTGAGGGCCGTGAAGATGCGCCGCCCCTCCGGCACGTGGGAGATCCCGAGCGCCACGATGCGGTGCGCCGGGATGCCGGAGATCGTGGCGCCGTCGAGGGTCACGCGGCCGCTGCGCGGCGTCAGGAGCCCCGAGATCGTGCGCAGCGTCGTCGTCTTGCCCGCGCCGTTGGCGCCGATCAGGGTGACGATCTCGCCCTCGCCCACCTCGAGGGTGACGCCGTGGAGCGCCTCGACGGCGCCATACGAGACGACGACGTCCTCGACGAGGAGCATCACGGCGCCTCCCCGGAGGCCGCCGCGGGAGCGCCCAGGTAGGCCTCGATGACCCGCGGGTCGCGACGCACGTCCTCGGGACGGCCCTGTGCGATGGGCTCGCCGTGGTCGAGGACGTAGATCCGGTCCGAGAGGCCCATGACGAACTTCATGTCGTGCTCGATGAGGAGCACCGTGAGCCCCAGCTCGTCGCGCACCTTCCGGACGAGCCCGGCGAGCTCGACCTTCTCCGACGGGTTCATCCCCGCGGCGGGCTCGTCGAGGAGCAGGAGCCGCGGCCGGATCGCCAGCGCGCGGGCGATCTCGAGGCGCCGTTGGGCGCCGTAGGGAAGCTCGCGGGCGCGCGCGTCCGCGAGGTCCTCGAGGCCGACGAGGGCGAGGAGCGCCCGGGCGCGGGCCTCGATGTCGCGCTCCACCGCATGGAAGCGCGGGCCGCGCAGGATGGCGGAGAGGAGCCCGTAGCCGGAGGGGATGCCCGCGGGGGTGCGGACGTTGTCGAGCACCGTCATCTCGCGCCAGAGGCGGATGTTCTGGAAGGTGCGGCCGATGCCGGCCTGGGCCACCTTCCACGCGGGTTTCCCGGCGACGTCGAGGCCGTCGAGCCGAACGTCCCCGGAGGTCGGGCGGTCGGCGCCGGTGATGCAGTTGAAGCAGGTGGTCTTGCCCGCGCCGTTCGGGCCGATCAGGGCGACGATCTCGCCGGGCTCGATGTGAAGGCAGACCTTCTGGACGGCCTGGAGGCCGCCGAAGCGCTTGCAGAGCTCATCGACGGCGAGGAGCGGGGCGGTCACGGGGCCCTCCGTCCCGACGTCGGGAGACCGCGACGACGCCGGAAGAGGTCGGACAGCTCGCGCTTCCCGAGGAGCCCGTCGGGCCTGAGCAGCATGAGGAGGATGAGCACGAGCGCGTACTCCACCTGCATCCACTCCTTGAGAGTCTCGCCGAACACGCCGGTCGTGAGCAGCCGCTCGATGCCGATCAGGAGGAAGGCCGCGACGAAGCTCCCCGAGAGGGAGCCCAGGCCGCCGAGCACCACGATGAGCAGGATCTTGATGCCCACCATCAGGTCGAAGTCGCGGGGTCCGATGCTGCCGTTGTAGTGCGCGTAGAACCAACCGCACAGCCCCGCGATCGCGGCGCCCAGCACGAACGCCCGCACCTTGTAGGCGGTCGTGTGGACGCCCAAGAGCTCGCTCGCGGTCTCGTCCTCGCGCAGGGACACGATGCTCCGCCCGTGGGCCGACCGGATCAGGTTGCGCACGAGGAGCGCCGTCGCGGCGAGCATGGCGACGGCCATCCCGAGGAACAGCAGCCGGAACGTCCCCAGCCGGCCGGTGGGGTCCATCAGGATGCGGGGGACGAACAGGCCGAGGCTGCCCTCGAGGCGGGGCGAGTTCTCGATCACGATGCGCACGATCTCGCCGAACGCGAGGGTGGCGATGGCGAGGTAGTCGCCCCGCAGGCGCAGGCACGGCAGCCCCACGAGGAGGCCGGCGCCCGCCGCCGCGAGGACGGCGGCGCCTCCCGAGACGGCGAAGCAGACGAGGCCCGAGGCGGAGCCCGGATCGACGGCGCTCCACTCGGTGACCACGAACCCCGCGGCGTAGGCGCCGACGGCGTAGAAGCCGTGGTGGCCCAGGGAGAACATCCCTGCGTAGCCCGTGACGAGGTTGAGGCCGACGGCGAGGGTGGCGTAGAGCGCGCCGAGGATGAGGACGTCGGCGAACCACGGCCAGGTGAACTGGAAGCCAACGGCTACGAGGGGCGCCATCACACCTTCTCCCGGCGCGCCTTGCCCAGGAGCCCCGTGGGGCGTACGAGCAGGATCCCCACGAGCACGATGAAGGCGAGCGCGTCCTTCCACTGGGTGGACACGTAGGCGCCGAACAGGTTCTCCACGACGCCGAGGAGCAGGCCGCCGACCACCGCGCCGGGGATCGACCCGATGCCGCCCAGCACCGCGGCGATGAACGCCTTGAGGCCCGGCATGAACCCGGTGAGCGGGTCCACCTGCCCGTACCGCGTGCAGTAGGCGACGCCGCCCACGCCGGCGAGCACGGCCCCGAGGAAGAAGGTCGCCGCCACGACGCGATTCACGTTCACGCCCATGAGCTGGGCCGCCGGCGCGTCCTCGGACACGGCGCGCATCGCGCGGCCCATCCGGGTGCGTTGGACGAGGAACCACAGGAGACCCGTGCACGCGGCGAGCAGGAGCACGATGACGCGGTTCACCGTGCGGGGCTCGATGGAGCCCTTGCGGTAGAGCGGGCGGTCGCCCGCCCCCTCGAGCCGCGTGCGCGCGGCGGGCGCGAGGCTCGCCCCCTTCGCCACCGCGAGCTTCTCGCGCTGGACGGTGCCGCCGCCCGAGGCCGGGAACGTGCGCAGCTCGTAGTAGTGCGCGTCGGCGGGCGAGGGGAGGTCGGCGAGCGCCGTCCAGACCAGCGGGTCGGGCCACGGGCGCTGCGTCGGCCCGATGGCCGGCCACTGGCGGGCGGCGTTCTGGAGGAGGAGCGAGAGGCCGACGGCGGTCAAGAGCGCGGCGATGCGCCCCGAGGAGCGGATGGGGCGGTAGCACAGCGCCTCGGCCAGCACCGCGAGCACGCCCGACACGAGGGCCCCGGCGAGGACCGCCGCGACGTAGGCGAGCACCACCGGCCACGGCTGGGGCAGGTCGAGGCGCTCGAGGCCGCCGTCGCGCAGGACGAAGTACCCCGCGAACGCCCCGGCCATGAAGATCTCGCCGTGGGCGAAGTTGATGAGCCGGATGATCCCGTAGACCATCGTGTAGCCGAGCGCGATGAACGCGTAGATCGCCCCCTGCGACGTGCCGATGACCAGGTAGTCGAGGAGGGTGCCCCCGGATCCTGCGTCGCCGGTGAAGAGCCGGACGACGACGTAGAGGAACCCGAGCGCGAGGGCGGCCCGCGCCGCGGAGAAGAGGGTCGGGCGCGTCACGCGGGTAGGACCCCTACTCGGGCAGGATCTTCTCGACGAACTGGAAGGCGCCCGCGGCCTGGACCACCACCACGGCCTTGCGCGGCGAGCGGTCGGCGCCGATGAGGATCTTGCCCGTCACGCCGGTGAACTCGAGCCCCGCGAACGCCGCCGACAGGTCGGCGGGGCGCACCTTCTCGGCGCCGCGGGCCGCGGCCGCCTTCTTCGCGGCGTGGTAGACGGCCCACAGGCCGTCGTAGCCGAGCGCCGCCATGGCCCCCGGGTCCTTGCCCTCGTAGGCGTCCTGGTACTTCTTCACGAAGTCCTGCACCACGGGATCGGCGTCGGTCGCGACGAAGTGGGTCGTGAAGTAGATCTTCGCGTCGGTCTCGCCCGCGAGCGGCAGCAGGTCGGGCGAGTCGAGGCCGTCGCCGCCGATGACGGGGATGCCCTTCCAGGCCGTCTTGCCGAGGCGGATCATGGGCCCCGCCTGCGGGTAGTAGCCCGAGATCAGGATCACCTCGGGCGCCAGCCCGCCGACCTTCTGGACGAGCGTCGTGTAGTCCTTGTCCGTGGAGGTGTAGTACTCGGTCGCGACGGTCCCTCCGAGCCGGACGAACTCCTTCTCGAACTGCGCCGCGAGCCCCACGCTGTAGGCCTGCCCCTTGTCGATCAGGGCCACGGCCTTCTTCGTCTTGAGGGTGTTCCAGGCGAAGCGGCCGAGCATGGTGCCCTGGAACGAGTCCTTGAAGCAGACGCGGTAGACGTCCTTCCCGTACTTGTCGGTCTCGTCCGTGAGCTTGTCGTTCGTGGACGCGTGCGTCAGGAGGGGGATCCCCGCCTCCTTGCACACGATCGCCGCCTGCATGGTCTGCGAGGAGGCCACCGACCCGAGGACGATCGAGGCGCCGTGGTTCTCGATGAGCTGCTTGGTCTGGGGGCCGACCTGCTCGCGCTTGCTCTGCTCGTCGTTCAGCACGAGCTTGAAGGCGAAGGCGGGGTCCTTCGCCCGGATCTCCTTCTCCGCGATCTTCACCCCGTTCCACGACTCCTCGCCGTAGGTGGCGACGTCGCCGCTCATGGGAAGGAGGACGCCGATCACGAGCTCCGGGTCGGCCGCGCGGGCCGGCGCGGCGACGAGGAGCCCGAGGGCGAGGACCGGCAGGAGGCGGGACGCGAGACGACCCATGGTCGGGGCTCCGGAAGGGCGCGGAGGAGGGAGCCGCGCATCCTACGGACGCATCCCCCCCCGGGCAAGCAGGCCCGCGGGCTGGACCGCGCGCTATCCTCCCCTGCCGCCCTCCCGCCTCGCCGGCCCCCGGAGCCCCCATGCGCCTCTCCCCCTTCCTCGCCCTCCTTCCTCTCGCCGCCGCGGCCATCGCCTGCGACGCCGGCAGCAAGCCCGGGGTCGCCGGATCGACCGGCCCGCAGCT
>JAYTCP010000089.1:0-6548 GCA_043736435.1 Planctomycetia bacterium
CGCTTCGGCTCCTTGCGGCGGGCATCGATTGCGGCGAGGTCGTCGGCGTCCTCGGCCAGCGACTCCCGCAGCGCCTCCTCGACGAGATCCGAGATCTTGCGGTCGGTCTCGGCAGCTTTCAGGCGGAGGGCGCGGTGGACCTCCGGGGAGAGGTAGACGGTGGAGCGCTTCAGCATGGACATGCCCGCCACTCTACCCTGCGAATGTCATGACGTCAAGACGTCAGAACGTTCGAGCAGGGCGTCTCTGGCGTGTCGGACGGCGCCCTGCGTGCACGACAGCCGGGCGAGCTCGGACCTTGGCATCCGCCGCGGCCGCACGGGGTGCAGCGCGCGCGAATGGAGCCACGGCCTCACCCCGGATAGGCTGCGCAAATGCCCTCCCTCGCGAACCCGTTCCGCGCACACTGGACCCTCGATCCCGAGGTCACCTTCCTGAATCACGGCTCGTTCGGCGCCTGCCCGCGGCCGGTGGTCGATGAGCAGGGCCGCTTGCGAGCGCGGATGGAGGCGGAGCCGGTGCGGTTCATGGTCCGCGAGCTCGAGCCCGGGCTCGACGCGGCGCGCGCCGCCATCGGGGCGTTCGTCGGGGCCGACCCCGACGACATCGCGTTCGTGCCGAACGCGACGACGGGCGTGAACACGATCCTGCGATCGATCGAGTTCGGGCCCGGGGACGAGCTCCTGACGACGGACCACGTGTACAACGCGTGCGGGAACGTCCTCGACGCCGTGGCCAGCGCCCGCGGCGCCCGCGTCGTCCGGGCGCCGGTCCCGTTCCCGTCGAAGGGCGAGGACGAGGTCGTCGGCGCGGTGCTGGCCCACGTCCGCCCGACGACGCGCCTCGCGCTCCTCGACCACGTGACGAGCGCCACCGGCGTCGTCTTCCCGATCGAGCGCCTCGTCTCCGAGCTCGCGCAACGCGGCGTCGACACGCTGGTCGACGGCGCCCACGGCCCCGGCATGGTCTCCCTCGACCTGCGCGCGCTCGGCGCGGCGTACTACACCGGGAACTTCCACAAGTGGGTGTGCGCGCCGAAGGGCGCGGCGATGCTCTGGGTGCGCCGCGACAAGCAGGCGCAGGTGCGGCCGCTGGTCATCAGCCACGGGGCCAACTCGCCGTGCACCGACCGCTCCCGCTTCCGTCTGGAGTTCGACTGGGGCGGCACCGACGATCCGACGCCGTACCTCTGCGTGCCCGGCGCGCTGCGGTTCCTCGAGGGGCTCCTCCCCGGCGGCTGGCCGGCGCTGATGGCGAGCAACCGCGCGAAGGCGCTCGCCATGCGCACGCGCCTCGCGGGGCGCCTCGGAGCGACCCTGCCCTGCCCCGACGCCTTGGTGGGGTCCCTCGCGGCGATCCCGCTGCCGGACGCTCGCCGCGCTCCCTCGCCCGGGGCGCCCGCTCCCGTCTACCAGACCGCGCTCCAGTCCACGTTGGTCGAGCGCCACGGCATCCAGGTCCCGATCATCGAGTGGTTCACCCCGATGCGCCGGTTCGTCCGCATCTCCGCGCAGGTCTACAACGATCCCGCCGAGTACGACCGCCTGGCCGACGCCCTGCTCGAGGAGCTCGGACTAACAAGAAGTCTCTGAGACTCCTTGTTAGAGGTCGGCCCTCGGGGCGGGAGGCGGGGCGCCCTTCTTCACCATCGCGCCGATGAGGAAGCGCGTCGTCGCGAGGACCGTCTCGCCGACGCGGAAGTCGACGCCGAACCAGCCGCCGGCCTTGACGGTCAGGGACTTGAAGCCCGCCGCGATCACGTTCTGACGGCCCTCGTAGCCCTTCTGGACGACGAGCCGGCCTGGGAGATCCACGAGCGTCACGCTGGGGTCGCCCAGCGGGAAGATGCGGAAGCTCACCTTCGCCTCGCCGGCGCGGTGCGCGCGCACGAACGCCGCGAACGTGAGCGGCCCCGCGTCGCCCGGCAGCTGGAGCACGGGCACGATGTCGAGCACCTCGCGGACGCTGACGCCGCCCGTCTTGCCCGCCTGGATCTCGCGGCACACGAGGAGGGCGTGGACCTCGATCTGGGGCGTCTCGTCGGCGGGCGTGGCTTCGCTCATGGGCGGCCACGCTACCGCCGCCCCCGCGCCCCCACGAATCCCGGCCCGGGAGCGTGACCCGAGCGTGAACCGCGGGTGCCCGCCCGGAGTCGCCGGCACGCGAGGCTCTCGGGACGCGAGGGTCGCGTGCGTCGGACCGCGGACGGCGTCGTCTTCGGAGTCGCCATCGGGTGCCTCGCGTGGCTCCTCGCGGGTGCTCCCTCGCGCGAGGTGGTCCCGCTGCTCGGGGGCGCACGGCTCGCCCTGCCGCACGGCGGCGTCGGGCGCCGCACGGAGTAGCCGCTTGCCCTCTCGCGCAGCCGGCGCGATCGGGTACGGTGTCCGCATGCGCCTCCGGCTCTCGGTGCTCGCCCTCCTCGCCTTCGCCTCGTCGGTCGGGCCCGGGCCCGCCCGCGCGGGCGATCCCCCGATCGGAGTCTCCGCGCAGGGGACCCTCGTCGAGGGGAAGACGACCTCGATCCGGCTCCCGCGCGGCACGGATCGCTGGCTCGGCCGCTTCGAGGTGCCGGACGGTGTGAAGGCGCTCCACGCCTTCGTCTCGTCCCCGGTGGACGTCGACATCGAGCTCAGACCCGGGGTCGTCGCACCGAAGGATGCTGTGGTCCGCGGCGACGACGACGACCTCGTGGCCGACGGCGTCTCGGGCGACGAGCACCTGATGATCCCGGAGCCCGAGGCCGGGACCTGGACCCTGATCCTGCGCCACCCCGCGTCGCGCCGCGGCTTCGCGCCCGCGGACGTCGCGTTCGTCCTGTCGGGGAGAGGGCGCCCGGAAGTTCTCGTCGAAGGGCAGGGCCTCGATGTCGGGAAGGTGAGCGCGTGGCCGCTGCGGGCCGTCACGTGGGGGCCCTCGACGCGGCCCGAGCTCGTCGTGAACGGACCCCGCGGCGTGTCGGTGCGCGCGACCGGTCGCGACGTCCCGGCGGGCCGTGCGCCCCGGGCTGCGACGCACGGCGCGACGCTGCGCCTCGGGGAAGGCGACGGCGTGCCCCGGGGGTTCGTCCCCCTCGAGGTGCTCCCGCAGGAGAGGACGCTTCGGGGCAAGCTCGAGGTGGCCGTGGACCCGGCGCCGAAGGAGAAGGGCCCTCGGGCGCTCCGACTCGGCGTGCCCGTCGAGTTCAAGGTCACCGACCAGGACAAGAAGTCGCGCGTCGCCTTCCGCCTGGAGGTGCCCGCGGGGTGCCCCGGGATCGACGTCAGCGTCGTGGGGGAGAAGGCGCAGGACTTCGACCTGTTCGTCCGCCGCGGCATGGGGATGGACGACCCCGCCGAGGAGTGCCACTACGTCGCGCTGCGCACCGGCGACGAGGACGGAGTCCATCTCGGGGGCTCGCAGGGGCTGCCCGCCGGCGAGTACGAGGTGCTCGTCGAGTCCATCGGGACCCCCTCCTCCCCCGAGGCGACCCTGCTCGCCGAGGTGCGGACCCTCGGCGACGCCCCCCGCTCCTTCACCCAGGGCCCGGGCGTCGCCCTCCCACTCGGGCGCTTCCAGGCGGGGCAGTTCGAGATGAAGCAGGCGTACGCCGCCTGGTTCGACGTGGCGGTGCCCGAGGGGGCGAAGAAGCTCGAGATCCAGGTGGTGGACGCCTCGAGCGATCTCGACCTCTACGTGACGCGTCAGGACACGGGGGAGATCGTCGGCCGTTCCCTGGGCGAGATCGTGGACGAGCACTTGGAGGTGCCGCTGACCGACGCGCTCCGAGGGTTGCGCCGACTCTCGATCGGGGTCGCCAACCGCCTCGGAAGCGAGCCCGAAGCGCGATTCCGGGTGGCCGTCGAGGCCGACCGCCGGCCCGGGATCCCGGGCGACCTGCGCTTCCCGCCCTTTCACAAGGCGGCGGACCTGAACCCGACCGAGCGCCTGGCCGAATGCATCGTGGAGCTTAGCGTTCGGAGCGGTGGGGGCAGCGCGGTCTGCGTCCACCCGTCCGGGTTCCTCGTAACCTGTAGCCATGTGCTCGAGGACCCCGACGAGCCCGGCGGCCTCCAGTCCGACGGCATCCTCGTCGCGTTCCCCGACGACTTCCGTGATGCACCGCGCCAGCGCTACCTGGCGAGGCGGATCGCCTCCGACTCGGACCTCGACTTGGCTGTGATCCGCATCGTCTCGGACGTGTACGGTCGGCCGCTCCCGAAGGACTTGGCGCTTCCCCACGTCCAATGGGGGGCCCCCGGCAGTCTCCGGTTGGGTGACCCCCTATGGACGGTGGGCTACCCCGAATCCGGCTCCGAACGGTCGCGGACGGGGGTGATCGTGTCCCGGGGAGTCGTCGCCGGCCTGGAGACGGCCCGGGGGGCCCTGACCTGGATCAAGACGGACGCCTGGATTGGGCATGGCCATAGCGGTGGGGGTGTGTTCACGGAGGACGGGCGATGGGTGGGGGTCGCCTGCGCGACGATGGGGGACCACGAACGGATGGCCCTCTGCCGCCCCTGCTCGGCCATTCCTCCCCTCTGGCGTCTCCCGTGGCTCCTCCTCGGGAAGAAGCCCCGGTAAGGAGTCGGCGAAGCGGGAAGCAAGGGCCGTGCCGATTCCGAGTTGGGGGTGGCGCGACCGTCGGAACCGTGGTAATTTCCGCCTCTTATGGCACGGATCGCTAGCGCACGTTCCCCGAAGAAGCCTTCTGCTCCGCCCGCTCCGGCGCGCGTCGCCAGGTACACGGTCAACAAGGCCATCCTGGCCCGCAAGGTCTGGATCCTCGGGTGCGAGGAGCCGCGCATCGTGTCGGCCGTCGCCTACCTGCGGAAGGCCGGCCACGATGCGCGCGGGGGTGAGCCCGGCGGCGACATCGGCACGGCCCTCCGCACGGAGCGCCCCGACCTCGTCGTCATCGACATGGCAGCCGAAGCCGATCGCGGCAAGCACGTCGCCGTCCAACTGCGGGCCGATCGCGGCACCCGCCAGCTTCCCATCGTCCTGGTGGGGGTGGCTTCCTCCGAGGGTCCCAAGCTCGACCGGGCCGTCCCCGGCCCGACGCGCCGCTACGCGGGCGCGCTCGACTCGGCGTCGGTGCTCGAGGCGATCGTCAAGGATCTTTAGCCCGGAGTGGGCTTGTAGAGGGGTAGGGACGAGAGTGCCGGGCTGGCCAGGGATCGGGACGAAGGCGCCGGATCTACGCGCCCAAGGGAAGAACGGCCCCCGCCGCCCCCCTGAACGTCCCCCCGGACCGGCTCCCCTCGGCCCGCCGCCGTCCCCCCCATGCGCCACGGTGTAGGCTTCCACCCTATGAGTGACGGTCCCGGAACTCGGTCGGTCCACGCGGGCGAGCGGCACGACCCGACGACCGGGGCGCTCAACACCCCGGTCTACCGGTCGAGCACCTTCCGCTTCGACACGACAGACGACCTCCGGGCGGCTGCCCGGGGGGAGCGTCCCGGGTTCTACACCCGGCACGGCCACCCCAACTTCCAGGCCGTCGAGGCGAAGTTCGCCGCTCTTCATGGGGCGAAGGACGCCGTCCTGTTCGGGTCGGGGATGGGGGCCTTCGCCGGGATCGTCCTGGGCCTGCTGCGGACGGGCGACCGGATCGTGTCGCTCGCCGACGTCTATGGCGGCACCCGGGTGCTGCTCGGGGACGTCGCCGAGCGCTTCGGGATCCGGACGACGTTCGTCCCCATCGGCGACGACGTCGCCCTCGACCGTGCCATCCCGGGCGCGCATCTCCTGCTCGCTGAGAGCCCCACGAACCCGTGTCTCCGGGTGCTCGACGTCGAGAAGCTCGCGGCCCGCGCTCACGCGGCGGGGGCGCTCCTCGTCTTCGACAACACCTTCGCGACCCCCATCCTCCAGCGGCCGCTCGCCGCCGGAGCCGACCTCGTGTGGGAGAGCGCCACGAAGGGGCTCGGCGGCCACAGCGACCTCCTCGCGGGGCTCGTCACCGGCCGCGACGACCTGCTCGCCCCGGTCCGCACCGCCCGCAAGGTCTACGGCGGCATCCTCGATCCCGATGCGGCGTGGCTCCTCGAGCGCGGGATGAAGACCCTCGCCGCGCGGGTGGACCGGCAGTGCCGCACGGCTGCCGAGCTCGCGGCCTGGCTCGAGCGCGATCCTCGCGTGTCGCGCGTCCTCTACCCTGGACTGCCGTCGCACCCCGACCACGCCGTGGCGCGTCGGGTGCTCCGCGACGGGTTCGGCGGCATGGTGACCTTCGGCTGCGCGGGGGGCCTCGCGGCGGCCCGGACGCTGGCCGATCGCGTGCGCCTCGTAACGAACGCGCCGAGCCTCGGCGGGGTCGAGAGCTTGCTCTCCCTGCCCCTCTACACGAGCCACGCCTATCTGTCGCCCGAAGAGCGCTCGGCGACCGGCGTGACCGATGATCTGATCCGTCTGTCCATCGGGCTCGAGGACGCACTCGACCTCCGCGCCGACCTCGACCAAGCCCTCGGAGCCTCCGCATGACTGCCCGTTCGCCGTGCGCGCGCCTCTCGCGCCGTGTCGTGGTCGCGTTCTGCCTGGGCCTCGCCGTCGGCTGCGGCGGTGGTGGC